>CALKFX010000029.1 GCA_938084875.1 uncultured Flavobacteriales bacterium
CCATGCTGAACTCCAGTTCCAGAAAGAGCATTTTTAGAAATATCTGTATTGACAAAGCCCGGGAAAACCATACTTATATCAATATTGTTCTTCTCCTCTTCAAGCCTTAAAGACTCAAAAAACCCTAATTGAGCAAATTTCGACGCAGCATAAGCAGATCTAAGAAAAAAGCCAAATTTTCCTGATAAGCTACTTATAGTTACAATATGGCCTTTTTGTTGTTTTTGCATTATTGAAAGAACTGATTTTGTTAAGCCAATAGTTCCAAAATAATTTATTTCCATAAGTTTTCTGTCGACATCTAGAGGTGTTTGACTAGCTTCAGACCTTTGGCTAATTCCACCATTGTTTATTAATAGGTCAATTGTTTCATATTTCTTAACTACTAATTGAGTTGCTTTTTCAAAAGTATCAGGATTCTCTAAATCTAGTGGTAATATGTAAGGCTCGCCCTTGCATTGTTTTGCAACATTTTCTAATTCTTTTTTATTTCTAGAAGAAAGTACAACGTTTGCTCCCAAATTATTAATTTTTAATGCCAAGGCTTTTCCAATTCCTGATGAAGCACCAGTGATCCAGACTGTTTTCCCATTAAATCCAATCATGAGATAAATATAAGATTAGTTAAATTAAAAATCACTAAATAAAGAAACTAACGGTAGATTATTAAAGATTACTTGATTAATCCGTCGATTAAATCTTGATCTGCTATATTAGGTAAAGTTACTTTTAACTTAGGATTTCTATCCATTTCTCTTTTTATCGCGAAAATAGCTTCTTTATTTCTTCCCCAATTTCTTCTAGCGATTCCATTATTGACATCCCAAAAAAGCATGTTAACTAGCTTTTTTTCAGAGTTTTCAGAACCATCAATAGTAAGTCCAAATCCTCCATTAATAACTTCTCCCCAACCAACTCCTCCTCCGTTGTGAATACTTACCCAGGTAGCTCCTCTAAATGAATCACCAATAACATTTTGTATAGCCATATCTGCAGTAAATGCAGAACCATCGTAAATGTTTGAAGTTTCTCTATATGGAGAATCAGTTCCTGAAACATCGTGATGGTCTCTTCCCAAAACTATTGGTGCTGAAATTTCTTTATTTTTTATTGCGTTATTAAATGCTTTGGCAATTTCAATTCTTCCTTCAGAGTCTGCATATAGTATTCTTGCTTTTGAGCCAACTACTAAATTATTTTCTTGTGCTCCTTTTATCCACTTTATATTGTCTTTCATTTGTTGTTGGATTTCTTCTGGAGCACTTTTAATTAATCTTTCTAAGACTTCACAAGCAATTTCATCACTTTTATTTAAGTCATTAATGTCACCAGAAGTACACACCCATCTAAAAGGCCCAAAGCCATAATCAAAACACATTGGACCCATTATGTCTTGAACATAGGATGGGTATTTAAAGTTAATTCCATCATTACTCATTACATCTGCACCAGCCCTAGAGGCTTCCAGTAAAAAGGCATTTCCATAATCAAAAAAGTAAGTTCCTTTGTCCGTATGTTTTTTTATAAATTCCGCATGTTTGATAAGTGAATCCTTGACTTTCCCTTTAAACCTCTCAGGATCTTTTCGCATCATGTCATTTGCATGATCAAAACTTATTCCCCTAGGGTAATAACCCCCTGCCCAAGGATTATGCAAAGATGTTTGGTCTGACCCTAAATCAATAAAAATATCTTCGTAATGAAATTTTTCCCATACGTCTATGATATTTCCATCATATGCAATTGATACGACTTCCTTATTTTTTTTTGCAACTTTAACTCTTTTACATAACTCGTCTAAATCACTAATTATCTCATCAACCCATCCTTGCTCATATCTTTTAAAACTTGCTTTTGGATTAATTTCTGCTGTAACGGAAATAACTCCCGCAATGTTTCCAGCTTTGGGTTGTGCTCCGCTCATTCCGCCTAATCCAGCGGTGACAAATAATTTACCAGCAGGACCAAAGTCATTTATTTTTCTGCAGGCATTAAGTAGTGTTATTGTAGTACCATGTACAATCCCTTGAGGACCTATATACATGTATGAACCTGCTGTCATTTGACCAAACTGAGTAACTCCTAAAGCATTAAATTTTTCCCAATCGTCTTGTTTTGAATAGTTAGGAATCATCATTCCATTGGAAACCACAACTCTCGGAGCATTTTCATGGGATGGAAATAGACCAAGTGGATGACCGCTATTCATTACCAATGTTTGGTCATCTTCCATATTAGATAAGTATTGCATGGTAAGACGATATTGAGCCCAGTTTTGAAATACAGAACCATTCCCTCCATAGGTGATAAGTTCCTGTGGGTGTTGAGCTACGGCTGGATCAAGGTTGTTGTGAATCATTAACATGATTGACTTAGCTTGAACAGACTTCCCAGGATAGTGGTCAATGGGTCTAGCATATATTTCATAATCTGGTTGGAATCTATACATGTAGATTCTTCCATACATTTCTAATTCTTCTTTGAACTCAGGACCTAAAATGCCATGATGATTTTTAGGAAAATACCTTAAAGCATTTTTTAGAGCTAATGCTTTTTCATCTCTAGTTAGAGAATCTTTTCTATCAGGGGCATGGCTAATGTTATCAGATCTTTTTTTAAAATCTGGTAATAATTCTGGGATTCCTTCAGAAATGGAGTTTTTAAATTCAGACATATTGTAAATTGAATATATTATTACTTAGAAAATCCGTAGGGACAATGTATGCACTTACTTTCACAACAATAACCCCTTTTTTCATGGTATTTTTCTGTAAAAATAATCAATCCTTCTTTAGAATAGTAAAAATGCTCCTCATCAGAGGGACTTTTAGTTGATATGTCAAATTCAGATTTATTCAATATGCAAACTTAACAATGCCTAACAGACGATTATACTTTGTTTTACATAAACCATACAATAATTAAATTAACATCCACAAAATCAGAAAATAAAATTGCATACATTTGGTTAAATATTTTAACACAAACCTTTTATGTCTGAATATAAAACACAAATTGATTCCTTTATGGAGGAATTAATTATTAAAAATGGCAATGAGCCAGAATTCATTCAAGCAGTTGAAGAAGTAGCAGAAACTGTTATTCCTTTTATTGAGAAAAATATAAAATATAAAACAGCTAAAATTTTAAAAAGAATTGTGGAGCCAGAGAGAGTAATACAATTTAGAGTTCCATGGATTGATGATGCAGGAGAACCACAAGTTAACAGAGGATATCGTGTGGAGTTTAATTCTGCAATAGGTCCTTACAAAGGAGGTTTAAGATTCCATCCATCTGTAAATTTATCTATCCTCAAGTTTCTAGGTTTTGAGCAAATTTTTAAAAATTCATTAACTACTCTTCCAATGGGAGGAGGTAAAGGAGGCTCAGATTTTAACCCTAAAGGAAAGTCAGACAATGAGGTGATGAAGTTTTGTCAATCATTTATGACCGAATTATCAAGACATATTGGTCCAAATACTGATATTCCTGCTGGAGATATTGGTGTTGGAGGTAGAGAAATAGGCTATATGTTTGGACAATACAAAAGACTTAGAAATGAATTTACCGGAGTTTTAACTGGTAAAGGAGTTAACTGGGGAGGGTCTCTAATAAGACCCGAGGCAACGGGATATGGAGTAGTTTATTTTGCTGAAAAAATGTTAAAAAACAAAGGTGATGACTTTAAAAATAATAAAGTTGCTATTTCTGGATCTGGAAATGTTGCCCAATATGCTTGTGAAAAATGTATTCAGTTAGGTGCTAAAGTTGTAACCATGAGTGATTCTACGGGATATATCCACGATGCAGATGGAATTGATAAAGACAAACTTGCATGGATAATGAATTTGAAAAATAAACAAAGAGGAAGAATCTCTAAGTATATTGAAAAATATCCAAATTCTACTTTTCACGAAGGTGAAAAACCGTGGTCAGTTGCAGTAGAGGTTGCTCTACCATGTGCAACTCAAAATGAACTTAATGAAGAGCAGGCTAATTTATTGGTGAAAAATGGTTGTATTGCAGTAGTTGAGGGTGCTAATATGCCTTCTACACCAGAAGCAATTTCTCTATTTATAAATAATAAAATATTATTTGCTCCAGGAAAAGCATCTAATGCTGGTGGAGTAGCAACTTCAGGATTAGAAATGTCACAAAATTCACTTAGATACAATTGGACTAGAGAAGAAGTAGATACTAAACTTCACAATATTATGTTGGACATTCACGACCAGTGTGTAGCTTATGGAAAAGAAGAAGATGGATACATTGATTATGTAAAAGGTGCAAATATTGCTGGATTTGTAAAAGTTGCTGATGCCATGATTGATCAAGGTATAGTTTAATTTATGTACGGAAAAATTAAAAACCAACTAAGTAAAGAGCTTTCAGATATTGAATCAAAGGGGCTTTTTAAAAAAGAAAGAATCATCACAACATCTCAAGGAGCAAGTGTTAAAGTTAGTGATAGTGGAGAGGTTGTTATTATGTGTGCTAATAATTACCTAGGATTATCTTCCAATAAAGAAGTTGTAGAAGCTGCAAAATCTGCACTAGAAACCCATGGTTTTGGAATGTCTTCGGTAAGATTCATATGTGGAACTCAAGATATTCACAAAGAATTGGAGCAAAGAATTGCCGATTTTTATCAAACTGAAGACACAATACTTTATGCGGCAGCTTTTGATGCTAATGGTGGTCTTTTTGAACCATTATTTGGCCCAGAAGATGCAATCATATCTGATGAATTAAATCATGCATCCATTATTGACGGAGTTAGACTTTGTAAAGCACAAAGATATAGATACAAGCATAGTGATATGCTAGATTTGGAGGCTCAATTAATAAAATCCAAAGGTTTAAGAAATAAAATTATAGTAACTGATGGTGTCTTTTCAATGGATGGTGATATTGCTAAAATGAATGAAATATGCGATTTGGCCGATAAGTATGAAGCAATGGTAATGACTGATGAGTGTCATTCAGCTGGTTTTATTGGTAAAACAGGCAGAGGAGTTCCAGAATATCATAATGTCATGGATCGTGTAGATATTATTACGGGAACACTTGGGAAAGCACTTGGTGGTGCTATGGGCGGATATACGACTGGAAAAAAAGAAATTATAGAAATGCTAAGACAAAAATCTAGGCCGTATCTTTTCTCAAATTCCTTGGCACCATCAATTGTTGGGGCTGCAAATAAGGTTTTTGAAATAATTGGAAATAACACACAACTACGAGACAAACTAGATGAAAATACCAAATATTTCAAGTCAAAAATTATTAGTGCAGGTTTTGATGTTAAACAAGGAGATTCTCCAATTGTTCCAATAATGCTATATGACGCTGCACTATCACAGGATTTTGCAAATATGTTACTTAAAGAAGGGGTTTATGCAGTAGGTTTTTTCTATCCAGTTGTCCCCAAGGGTCAGGCAAGAATTCGAACACAAATTTCAGCAGCTCACACCAGAGAACATTTAGATAAAGCTGTAAATGCATTTGTAAAAGTAGGAAAAGAGTTAAAGGTCATTTA
Organism: uncultured Flavobacteriales bacterium; assembly: GCA_938084875.1. Taxonomy (GTDB): domain Bacteria; phylum Bacteroidota; class Bacteroidia; order Flavobacteriales_D; family Parvicellaceae; genus MED-G20. The sequence continues at coordinate 5,537 of CALKFX010000029.1, forward strand.
ACCAGATGGCTTAAAAATTTGCTCTCCCCATTGTCAGTATCAAAATTATATCATATCTTCGCACCCCAATAAACAAAAATTAAGATAATCAAAGTGAGTCATTTAAGTTATAAAACGGTATCTGCTAACAGTGAAACTGTAAGTAAAGAATGGTTGTTAATTGATGCAGAAGGTCAACCTTTAGGAAGACTATCTAGTAAAATAGCCAGTTTAATAAGAGGAAAGCACAAAGTAGATTATACACCTCACGTAGATTGTGGTGATAATGTAGTGGTAATCAACGCTGAGAAAGTCACATTATCAGGAAATAAATGGGAAACTAAAGAATACATTAGACATACTGGTTATCCAGGAGGACAAAGATCAATAAATGCATCTTCACTATTGAAAAAGTTTCCTGAAAGATTAGTAGAAAAAGCTGTTAAAGGAATGTTGCCAAAAAATAGACTTGGAAAAAAACTATTTGGAAATTTGTATGTTTTCGTTGGCGAAAACCACGATAAAGAAGCCCAAAAACCAAAAAAAGTAGAACTTAATTAATAATTAAATGTCTGTAATCAATAAATTAGGAAGAAGAAAATCTTCAGTTGCTAGAATTTACCTTAAAAGTGGTAAAGGCAAAATCACAATTAATAAAAGAGATCATAAAGAATATTTTAAAACAGATGTTCTACAGTACAAAATATTTCAACCATTTGAGTTGACTGGTACAAAAGGCAAATACGATGCGACTATCAATGTAAAGGGTGGTGGAAACACTGGTCAAGTAGAAGCAATAAGATTAGCCATTTCTAGAGCTCTTGTAGAAATTGATGCAGAATACAAACCGCTTTTAAAAGCAGAAGGTTTAATGACCAGAGATCCAAGGATGGTAGAAAGAAAGAAACCAGGTCAACCAAAAGCTAGAAAGAAATTTCAATTTAGTAAAAGATAAAATTATTTAAAATAATATACACCTGGGTGTATAGTTTAGTATCTAAGTTGTATAGACCATTAATTTGCTACTATACTTCTGCTGAATAAAATAACAGTAAAAAGAAAGTAAACATTATGAGTAAAGTAACCTTTGAACAAATGCTAAATGCTGGGGTGCATTTCGGACATTTAAAAAGAAAGTGGAACCCAAGTATGTCTCCATACATTTTTGATGAAAAAAAAGGGATTCACATTATAGACCTTAACAAGACACTTATTAAGCTAGAAGACGCATCTAATGCTGTAAATCAAATAGCAAAATCTGGAAGAAAAATTTTATTTGTAGCTACAAAAAAGCAAGCAAAAGAAATTATATCATCTAAAGTTTCTGAAATTAATATGCCATTTGTTACAGAAAGATGGCCTGGAGGAATGCTAACTAATTTTAAGACAACTAGAAAAACCATTAAGAAAATGACATCTATTGATAAAATGATGAAAGATGGTACAGCTATGCATTTGTCAAAGAGAGAGAGATTGCAACTTACAAGACAAAGAGATAAAATTGATAAGATTTTTGGAAGTATTTCTGAAATGAATAGACTACCAGCAGCAATCTTTATTGTAGATGTTAAAAAGGAACACATTGCTGTTGCAGAGGCAAAGAATTTAAATATTCCAATATTTGCCATGGTGGATACCAATTCAAGTCCAGAAGGCATTGATTTTATAATTCCTTCCAACGACGATGCAACAAAATCAATAGATTTAGTAGTATCTACCTTATGCAATTCTATCAAAGAAGGTTTAGGAGAGAGAAAACAAGCTAAAGATAAAATTGCAGAAGAAAAAGTTGCAAAAGAAGCAGTCAAAGAAGCTGCGAAAGAAGAAGAAAAACCAAGCGAAGAAGATAACATAGAAAAAAAAGAAGTTAAATCTTAAATTTAATTAAATGAGTATCACAGCTAAAGATGTAAATGAGCTAAGAAAAAAGACAGGAGCAGGAATGATGGATTGCAAGAAAGCCTTGACTGAATCCAACGGAAATATGGAAGACGCTATTGACTTTTTAAGAAAAAAAGGTCAAAAAATAGCAGCCAAAAGAGGAGACAGAGATGCAAAAGAGGGGTTAGTCATTGCAAAATCTAATAATAATATTGGATTTCTAATTTGTTTAAATTGTGAAACAGACTTTGTGGCTAAAAATGATGATTTTAGTAAACTTGCTAATTATTTTATTGAACTAGCGCTGGATTCAAATTCTGATTCTTTAGAAGATTTTTTAAAATTAAAATATCAAGATTCTGAATTAACTATTTCAGAAAAAATTACTGAGCAAAGTGGTGTCATCGGAGAAAAAATTGAAATTTCTTTCTTTGATAAAATTGTTTCAGAAAAAGTAGTGGCCTACAATCATCCTGGAAACCAAATTGCTTCATTAGTAGGTCTTACAATGGATGCAGAGGATATTGGCAAGCAAGTTGCCATGCAAGTAGCTGCTATGAATCCTATTGCACTAGATCAGGAATCCGTGAGCCAAGATGTTATTGATAGAGAAATTGAAGTTGGTAAAGAACTCGCTATCCAAGAAGGAAAACCACTTGAAATGGCTGAGAAAATTGCTAAAGGAAGATTAAATAAATTTTTCAAAGAGACTACACTTGTAAACCAAGCTTTTATTAGAGACAATAAAAAATCTGTCGGTCAATTTCTTAAAGAAAGTGATCCAGATTTAATGGTCACAAGTTTTAAGAGATATTCACTATCAATTTAATTTTGTTATTTATATTTAGAGAGCTTTTTAGCTCTCTTTTTTTTGAGCTAATTTTAAAAAACTATGAAGTATAAAAGAATTTTACTAAAACTAAGCGGAGAAGCCCTGATGGGAGAAAAGCAATTTGGTATTGATAATAAAAGGTTAATGCAATATGCTAAAGATATTAAAGAGATTTCTGAAATGAATGTGGAAATTGGTATTGTTATTGGCGGAGGAAATATATTTAGAGGTGTTCAAGCTGAAAAGGGTGGTATGGATAGAACTCAAGGAGACTATATGGGGATGCTAGCGACCATGATTAACAGTATGGCTCTTCAGTCTGCTTTAGAGTCTATTGGACTAATTACCAGACTTCAATCTGCTATTGAGATGAAGCAAATTGCAGAACCATATATTAAAAGAAAGGCAGTAAGACACTTGGAAAAAGGAAGAATTGTAATTTTTGGTGCTGGAACTGGAAATCCCTTTTTCACAACAGATTCTGCAGCATCTCTTAGAGCTGTAGAAATTGAATCAGATGTAATTCTTAAAGGTACAAGAGTAGATGGAGTATACGATTCTGATCCAGAAAAAAATAGTAATGCATTAAAGTTTGATTCTCTAACTTTTGATCAAGCTTATGATAAACAATTAAAAATCATGGATATGACTGCGTTTACTCTTTGTAAAGAAAATGAAATACCTGTTGTTGTTTTTGATATGAATAGCCCTGGTAATTTAAAAAAAGTTATATTAGGTGATAAGATCGGAACATTAGTAACAATATAAATCTTAAATGGAAGAAGTTGATATTATCTTAGAAGAAGCTGAGTTGGCAATGAATAAGTGTGTTACTCATCTTTCAATAGAATTAAGTAAAATTAGAGCTGGAAGAGCAAATCCTTCAATGTTAGACACAGTAAAAGTTGATTATTATGGTTCACCCACCCCATTAGCTCAAATTGGAAATGTAAGTACTTTGGACTCTAGAACACTTACTATACAGCCATGGGAAAAACCTATGTTAGATGAAATTACTAAAGCTGTAATTAATGCCAATCTTGGATTAAATCCACAGAACAATGGCGAAGTTATTATTATTTCAGTTCCAGTTTTGACTGAAGAAAGAAGAAAGGATCTTGTTAAAACTGCCAAATCTGAAGGTGAAAATGCAAAAGTTAGTATTAGATCTCAAAGAAAAGATGCTAACGATATGATAAAAAGCTTGAAAGAAGAGGGGCTAAGTGAAGATGAAGTCAAAAATTCTGAAGAATTTATACAAAAACTAACTGATACTTTTACGAAAAAAGTTGACGAATTAGTAGCTGTCAAAGAAGTAGACATCATGAAAGTCTAAAATCTTATTGTACTTTTATCATTGATAATTAGGATTTTATCAAAAATATCAAGAGTTTTACAGGAATAAATTTGCAAATTATAAATATTTAAACCAGTTATTATGAAAAAATTTTGGATTTTACCTGTTACTGCATTGATGATATCATGTGGTGCTGCAACAGAAGAAGCTCCTGCTGCTGAACCAGTTGAAGAAGTTGCTCCAGTTGAAGAAGTTGCTCCAGTTGAAGAAGTTGCTCCAGTTGCTGACTCTACTATGGAAGAAGCTGCTGCTGATTCTACTATGGAAGAAGCTGCTAATGAAGAAGAGCACGATGGTCACGATCATTAAAAATTCTTTTTGAATTTATTAAAGCCCTTTATAGGGCTTTTTTTATGCCCATACTTTCGAGCCTTCGGAACAATTTTGACAAATTTCAATCTCTTTTCTATCCAAAAATATTTGTTTTCTAAAATTATTGTACTTTTTACTTAACCAAACTTTTTCAAAATTTTCTTTTTCCAAATCACCTAGGGTATTTACCGCATCCTTATCAAAACAACAAGGTACAATTCCACCTTTTGAAGTCACAACGGCACTGCTCCACATTCGCCAGCAATGATTTGAAAATTTATTTTTAAGAATATAATTTCCATTCTTTGTTTTCCTATATCTAGAATATTCTTCATTTTTTGGAATCAATTCATTTCCGTTTTCAAAATTGTAGAATTGAGCAGTTTTTAATCGTAGTTCGTCTACTCCGAGATCTGCTGCTAAAGTTTTCATCTCTTCTACTAAATGCTCATTGGTTTTAACTACCAAAAATTGAAAGATTATGTGGGGATACTTACTATTTAATTCCTTTTTCCATTTAATAATATTTTTTGTCCCATCTATTACTCTTTTGTATTTCCCTTTTTTTCGATATATTTCATAGGTCTCTTGGCTATTTCCATCAATAGATATGATTAATCTTTTTAGGCCAGATTTAATTGTTTTTACACAATTTTCATCACTAAGAAAATGACCATTAGTAGATGTAGAACAAAATATTTTTTTGGAATTAGCGTATTGGACAAAATCAAAAAAGTTTTTGTTTATATAAGGCTCTCCTTGGAAATAGTAATTTATATATGTTAATTTTCCTTTTAGCTCATCAATTATCTTTTTATTTAAAGCGATGGAAAGATTTCCTGTTTTTCTTGTGAATTGTTTTAGCCCACTTGGACATTCTGGACAACCTAAATTACAAGAAGTAGTTGGTTCTATACTTAATGCAAATGGAAGTCCTGAAATAATAGATTTTTTTAAAAACCTTGATACGATAAAACTTAGGTAAAGCCTAATTACATTTCCTGCTTTTTTTACAGAAAAAAATTTAATTAAGGCTATTAGTTCAGATTTATGCATTCGTTTTTTCTAAAATTAGTAAAATCCTTTATTCTAATAGTCTTTAACTTCTCTATTAATTGATAACTTAGCGTATGTTTATTGTAATTTAGTTTAAAATGTGGAAGAATATTTCTAAAATTATTCTTAATAACAGAATTTTAATTGTTTTTCTGATTTTAGTTCTAACAGTCTTTTTTGGTTTTTTTGCTACTAAAATTAAGTTGCAGTACCAGATAAATAAACTCCTTCCAGATAACGATTCTACTTTTATTGCTTATCAGAACTTTAAATCTAACTTTGGTCAAGATGGTTTGATGTTGGTCATTGCAACTACAGAACCTGATTTTTACTCTGAAAAAAAATTTAATGCTTGGTTGGAAATGGCCGATAGCATTGGAAATGTTTCTGTTTTAGTAAAGGAAAAAGATACCAGTTACTACAAAAATGCAATAGATTCAATTTTCTCCGAGGGTCATCTTTACAATATTATAAAAGACAAGAAAGAAGGTAAATTTAATCTAGTACAGATAATTGATAATTACCCTTTAAGTCAAGAAAAGATTGATAGTATCTCTAAGGTTATAAGCAACCTTAGTTTCTATGAGAATATTGTCTATAAAAAATCTAGTGATCTACACTTAATGATGTTGTTCTTAAACAAAGAGGTATTTAATTCTAAATCCCGTGGTACGCTAATTAGTGAAATCAATGAAATTGCAATGTCCTACGATCATTTATTTGAAAACTGGAAATTTTCTGGTCTTCCATACATAAGGTCTTATGTTATGACAATAATTAAATCCGAGTTAAAAATATTTGTCTTATTAGCTTTATTAGTTACTTCAATATTGCTTTTTGTCTTTTTTAAGTCCTTCAAAGTAGTTGTTATTTCTATGATTGTTGTATTAGTAGGGGTTATCTGGTCTATGGGTGTTATAGGAATATTTGGCTATGAGTTGACATCACTTATGGCTTTGATTCCACCATTAATAATCGTTATTGGTATCCCTAATTGTATTTATTTAATTAACAAATACCAACAAGAGTTTAAAAATCATGGTGATAAACTCTCTGCTTTGGATAAAATTATTCAGAAAGTAGGAAATGCTACTTTTTTAACCAATGCAACCACTGCTTTAGGTTTTGGAACATTTGTTTTCACAAACTCTTCAATAATGATTGAATTTGGATTGGTTTCATTTATAAACATTCTATGTATGTTTATAATAAGCATATGTCTTGTCCCAATTATATATAGTTTTTTGCCTCCTCCAAGAGAAAAACACATTAAACATCTAGATAGGAAATGGATTTTTAGTTTTGTAAATACATTAGTCATTTTTTCAAAAAGCTATAGAAAGCAGGTATACATATCCACAATTATATTATTATTTTTTGGAGCTTATGGAGTAAGTTTAATGCATGTTACAGGGAATTTTACAGATGATTTCCCAAAAAAAGGGCAAATAGTAAAAGATTTGAAGTTCTTCGAAAGAGAACTTAACGGAGTTCTCCCTTTTGAAATAGTGCTTACCTATAAAGATACTATTTATAAAAGTTTTTCAAATATTGCTAAAATTCAAAAACTACAAGAGTCTTTAAAATCCGAAAAATATCTTTCTAAGTCTTTATCCATAGTAGATGCTATGAAGTTTATTTCTCAGTCTTATTCTAACGGAAAGAAATCTAAATACGAACTAAATTTTAGTAAAACAAAAGACCAAAAATATTTTTCTAGAATTATAAAATCAAAGTATTTTAAAAATAGTTTTATTAATTCCAAAACCGATAACAGTAATGGCTTTGTTGGAAGTTTTTTAGACTCTACCCATTTAACAACAAGAATTACTTTGCAAATTGCAGATATTGGAACTGCAGCCATGGATAGCTTAATCGAAAGAATAAATTACAGAATTGATAGCATAATTAACAAAGAACATATTCTATATGAAAAAGCTGTGAAAGATGGTACAGTAGATAAATTTTATTCCTCTAATCAAATTGTAAGCTATAGGGTGAAACAAATTTTGACCAACGGAGACTTAGTTTTAAATAACGAATTTCCCAAAAGAAGTTCTGCCATTGAAAAACTATATGGGAAACAAGAGTTTAGTGACGCTATTAAACAATCTGTAGGATCCTTAAATGTAAAGTTTGACATAACTGGTTCGGGAGTGTTATTTACCAAAGGAACTACTTATATGATTAAGAATTTAATGATTAGTTTACTTCTGGCAATTATGGTAATTGCAATAATTATGTCTATTTTATTCAAGTCTCTTAAAATGGTATTGGTTTCATTGCTGCCAAATTTATTGCCCTTAATCTTTACTTCTGCCTTAATGGGTTATTTTGGAATTAGTATTAAGCCCTCTACAATTTTAGTTTTTAGTATTGCTTTTGGAATATCTATAGATGATACTATTCACTTTCTGGCAAAATATCGTCAGGAGTTAAAATCAAAAACTATTTCTGATGCTGTTGAAATTTCTATAAAAGAAACAGGAGTTAGTATGATTTATACATCTATAATTTTATTTTTCGGATTTTCAATTTTCACTGCTTCTGAATTTGGAGGAACTCAAGCTTTGGGAGTTTTAGTTTCTTTAACCCTTTTTGTTGCTATGCTTACCAATTTAATTTTATTGCCCTCATTGCTCTTATCTCTAGAGAAATTAGTTATAAGTAAAAATTTTAAAAATTCGGAGGATTATTTTTACGATGATTCCGATATAGAATTAGATAAATTATAAAGAATGAAAGGAATTATTTTAGCAGGTGGTTCAGGAACTAGACTTCATCCACTTACATTAGCAGTTAGCAAACAATTAATGCCTGTTTACAACAAGCCCATGATTTATTATCCTCTTTCCACTTTAATGCATGCTGGAATCAGAGAAATACTATTTATTACTACACCAAATGATCAGCCGCTATTTAAACATCTTTTAGGGGATGGCTCTAGATTAGGATGTAGATTTGAATATCAAATTCAACACGAACCTAACGGTTTAGCCCAAGCATTTGTAATTGGGAAACAGTTTATTGGAAACGATAAAGTTGCCCTAATTCTTGGTGACAATATATTTTTTGGCGGTGGAATGGGAGAAAAATTAGAAAGTTCTAATGACCCTGATGGAGGATTAATATTTGCTTACCGAGTTCACGATCCAGAAAGGTACGGAGTAGTTGAATTTGACAATCAAGGAAAAGCAATTTCAATAGAGGAAAAGCCAGAAAATCCAAAATCTAATTATGCAGTACCAGGTCTTTATTTTTATGACAATGATGTGATTAAAATTGCTGAAAACTTAA
>CALKFX010000030.1 GCA_938084875.1 uncultured Flavobacteriales bacterium
ATTTTAAAAAATATTGCTTGCAACTTCCTTTACCGACTGCCCTTTACCCATTGTATAGAAATGTAATACTGGAACTCCGGCATCAATTAACTCTTTGGATTGTTTTATAGACCATTCTATCCCTACCTTCTTGATATCCTCATTGGTCTTGCATTTTTCTAATTCGTTAGAAAATTCTTCAGGAAAATTAGTGTTAAAAAACTTTGGTATGAAAGTCAAATGTCTTTGATTGGTTATTGGTTTTAGCCCTGGTATAATTGGAACCGTAATTCCAATTTCTCTACATTTTTTAACAAATGAGAAATACTTTTTGTTGTCATAAAATAATTGAGTGACAATAAATTCAGCTCCCGCGTCAACTTTTGCTTTTAAATGCCTCAAGTCACTGGCTAAATTCATCGCTTCAAAATGTTTTTCTGGATAGCCAGCAGCTCCAATACAAAAATTTGAAGGACTATTTTTAGTCTCTTCGTAAAGATATTGACCATTATTCATATCATAAATTTGCTTTATAAGATCAATCGCAAATTCATTTCCACCATCTACTGGAACAAAGGAGGATTCATTTTTCATAGGATCACCTCTCAGAGCAAGAATATTATCCACTCCTAAAAACTTTAGGTCAATCAATGCACTTTCAGTATCTTCTTTATTAAAACCGCCACATATTATATGGGGAATTGCATCTACTTTATATCTGTTCATTAATGCGGCACAAATTCCAACAGTTCCCGGTCTTTTTCTAATAGATACTTTTTTTAGTAGACCATTACCCATTTTCTTGTAATCGTATTCTTCTCTATGGTAAGTTACATTTATAAATGGAGGTTTGAATTCCATTAATGGGTCAATACCTTCACAGATATCTTCTATTCCCTTTCCCTTTAATGGTGGTATAATTTCAAAGGAGAATATTGTCTTGTTGCTATTTTTTATATAATCTGTGACTTTCATAGATTGGCAAAATAAGTTCTTAATCTCAAGAAAACCAAAATATTTACAATTGAAAAAAAAGTTTTGTTTAAACAAGTTTATTACCGTGATAGATAATTAGGAATATAATATATATCAACAACTTAATTTTTTGGGTTTATATGCTACATTTGTTGCAATGAAAAATATTAGAAATTTCTGTATCATAGCCCATATTGACCATGGCAAAAGTACTTTAGCAGATAGACTCCTTCAATCCACTGGAACTATTTCTGAAAGAGAGATGAAGGACCAAGCTTTAGACGATATGGATATTGAGAGAGAGAGGGGAATTACTATTAAGAGTCATGCGATACAAATGGACTATTCCTACAATAATGAAGATTATAAGTTAAACCTTATTGACACCCCAGGGCATGTAGATTTTTCTTATGAAGTTTCTAGGTCAATAGCAGCTTGTGAAGGAGCACTTTTAATTGTTGATGCTTCTCAGGGAATCGAGGCACAAACTATTTCAAATTTATACCTAGCTATCGAAAATGATTTAGAAATCATACCAATTCTAAACAAGATGGACCTTCCAGGCGCTATGCCTGAAGAAGTTACAGATCAAATAATTGATTTAATTGGTTGTAGCAAAGAAGATATAATTCCAGCAAGCGGGAAAACAGGTTTGGGAGTTGATAATATTCTTCAAGCAATAATCAATAAAATACCAAGTCCTCAGGGCAGTGAGAATCAACCACTAGAAGCAATGATTTTTGATTCTGTTTTCAATTCTTTTAGGGGGATTATCGCTTATTTTAGAGTATTTAATGGCGTAATAAAAAAAGGTCAGCAAGTTAAATTTTTCAATACAGGAAAAACCTATAACGCAGATGAAATAGGTGTTCTAAAAATGGACCTCACTCCAAAAAATGAATTGCGTTCTGGAGATGTTGGCTACATAATAAGTGGTGTGAAAAAAGCAAATGAAGTAAAAGTTGGAGATACTATTACTTCTTTATTAGAACCTTGTGAAAATGCTATTCAGGGTTTTGAAGATGTCAAGCCTATGGTTTTTGCAGGAATGTATCCAGTGGAAACAGACGATTATGAAGAACTGAGAAATTCTATGGAAAAACTTCAATTGAACGATGCTTCTTTAGTTTTTGAACCAGAATCCTCAGCTGCATTAGGTTTTGGATTTAGATGTGGTTTTTTAGGAATGCTCCATATGGAAATTATTCAAGAAAGATTGGAAAGAGAATTTAATATGGTTGTGATAACAACAGTTCCAAATGTTTCTTACAATGTTTTTCTTAAGAAAGAATTAAAACAGATAGTAGTCAACAACCCATCGGAGCTACCAGATCCTTCAAAATTAGATTGGATTGAAGAACCCTATATAAAAGCTCAAGTAATAACAAAAACAGATTACGTTGGTGCGGTTATGAATTTGTGCATTGAAAAAAGAGGAGAGTTAAATAATCAAGTATATCTAACTCAAGATAGAGTGGAATTAAGTTTTCAAATGCCTCTTTCAGAGATAGTATTTGACTTTTACGATAGGCTTAAATCTGTAAGTAGAGGTTATGCATCATTTGACTATTCACCTGTTGGCCATAAAAAGTCGGATCTTATAAAATTGGACATTCTTTTAAATTCTGAGCAAGTAGATGCTCTTTCGGCATTGGTTCACCGCTCTAACGCATTTACTCTCGGAAAAAGAATTTGTTTAAAATTGAAAGAGCTTATTCCTAGACAACAATTTGAAATTCCTATCCAAGCAGCTATTGGTGCAAAAATTGTTTCTAGAGAAACGATAAAAGCACTTAGAAAAGATGTTACTGCAAAATGTTATGGTGGGGATATCACAAGAAAGAGAAAACTTTTAGAAAAACAAAAAGCTGGTAAAAAAAGAATGCGACAAGTTGGAAGAGTAGAAGTTCCTCAAGAAGCATTTTTAGCAGTATTGAAACTAGATTAGAAAAATGCCCTCATTTGCATACTTCCAGTGTGTATGGCTCTATTTTCTTCGGATTTCCTTCCATTATAATTAATAGATATTTGTATGTTATTGGACATGTTTTTTTGAAACCCCAACTTCCATGTAATGTTTTTACCTAGCTGAAGCCCTTCCAACATTTCAAATCCAATAGTACTGCTACTTTCCCCATTGTAATTGATGTTAACCAAATGAAGTTCTCCATTTAATAACCCCTTGTCTCTTTTGCTTCTTCTTAACTCTAGTCCAATATCATTTATAAATGCTTTTTCATTCCCATATTCTATAGAATTTCTTTTTTCTGAATACCTTCCATTTAGTGCTACTCTAAATAAAGTATTTGGTTGAAACGAAATTCTGTTATTTATCTCCTTATTTTCAATGTCATAATTTCTATTGGTCATATAGGTTGAAGAA
>CALKFX010000031.1 GCA_938084875.1 uncultured Flavobacteriales bacterium
CGCGATTTAACTCCTGAAGATGAATTAGATCTGCTCAAAAAAGGTTTAAATCGTGTGACAGATACATGTATTCCTGAAGAAGAGGCATTTAGAAGATTACAAAATCATGTATTCAATATTTGGAAAAAGGCGGAACAAGAAAATAAAAGATATTTCCCTCATGAATTTATGTATCAAGTTTTACTTTCTGGTGAACTTGAAAAATATTATGAGATAAATCCAAAAAACTCATGGATGCTCACAGCAGCAAAGAAAAACCTTCCAATTATAGTACCTGGATGGGAAGATTCCACCATGGGTAATATTTTTGCTTCGTATTGTTTAAAAGGAGAATTAAAGCCATCTATAATGAAAACAGGTGTTGAATATATGATTTGGTTAGCTAATTATTATATTAAAAATACTAAAGATAATGAGTTTGGATTTTTTCAAATCGGAGGAGGAATTGCAGGTGACTTTCCAATCTGTGTTGTTCCAATGTTAATTCAAGATCTCGAATACGAAAACATTTCTTTCTGGAGCTATTTCTGTCAAATTTCTGATTCAGTAACTAGTTATGGATCCTATTCTGGTGCTATACCCAATGAGAAAATAACATGGGGGAAATTAGATTCCAATACACCAAAGTTTATAATTGAATCCGATGCAACTATTGTTGTTCCATTAATATTTGAATATTTACTTGATGATATAATTGATGAAGAAAATAACGGACGTGAATAAAAGTGGTATTAAAACTTTTTTTAATTCTTTAGACATTAAATTAGTCATATTTGATCTTCATGGAACTTTAACTAACAGAACTTCCATCCACCCATATCATATTGAGTATAGAAATAATTACATTGAAAAAAAAATAAAAATAAAACTTCCTCAAGGTTTTAATTTTGGAACTGATGAAGCTTTTGAAAAATTTCCTCAATTAGACAAGCATGAATTTTATAAAACTAGAGATAACGATCCATTGTTCAGATTTGATAAAATTCATAAACCCAATCCAATTTTAGAAATAAAGCTTAAAGAATTAAATCAATATTTTATAACTGTTCTATTTACAGATAGTTATCTAAAACAAATTGAAAAAACACTTATTAGTATAGGAATAAACAATATTTTCAATGAAATAATTGGAGTTGAAAATGGATACAGAAAAAGTAAATCTCATAATTCTTTTTTTTATGATATTTTATGTTCTAGATTTCATATTTCTAAAGATCAAATCTTAATTATTGGGGATAGAATGGATAAAGACATAAATCCTGTAATAAAAGCAGGTGGAAATGGAATTAAAATTAACTCTAATAAAAACATTTTAGATGCGATTGAAATAACCTTAACGCTTTTCAAAAAATAATAATGATATGTGAAATTCAAATAGATCTACTCATTCATTTTTTTTGAGTCTTCCCAAAAGTAAGAACTACCAATATTTGACATCACTAATGTTTAAATTTCTTAAATAGAGCAGGTTACCCCTTTTTTTACATATTTTCTAACTTTCCAATGCTTTTTTAACTAAGTAATTTTTTTTTACTTTTATATTAAAACTAACATAATGAATAGGCTTAAATTTTAATTTTTAATCTTGTCTATTTCTTACTATACCTTTGCCAACATATACTATTTCATTTTGATGAAATAGTATATAAACTCCATTATTAATTTTACCTGGGATTTCTTTATAGTTTAAAATATTACAGAAATACCCTTCAACTTTTAAATTAAATAGTTCGGCTAAATTATTTAAAGCTAGTCAATAAGTAAGGGTTTTGTTTTTGTATTATGTTCGAATTTATGTTCCAATTATTGGATTTTTATTATCTATTTTGACAACTATTTGAAGATGACTTATTAAGAAAAATACTAAAAAAAGGTTTTAAATAATTTTTTTTCTATATCTTAGTGTAGTTAAAACACTAACAAGTTTAAAAAATTTGAACTTAAATACTCTCAACAAAGTTTACAGTAAATTAACTCTTAATCAACGAATTTCTCAGCTGTATTTAGATTTTAAAAAAGATGATATTATGTTGACTTCATCTTTCGCAGCTTCTTCATCTATGTTGTTAAAATTATTTTCTGATGTAAATAAGAACCAACTTATTTATTTCATAGACACTAGATATCATTTTGAAGAAACCTTGATATATAAGGATTATCTTACTAATCTATATGGACTTAACGTTAAGGATTTAAAAGCTGAGAAAAAGAAACATAATGAAACTAAAATCAATAAAACTTGGATTAAAAACCCTAACAAATGTTGTAACATAAATAAAGTAGAACCTCTTGATAAATTAAAATCTAATTATAAAATATGGGTATCTGGTTTAATGAAGTGGCAAAGTGATAACAGATCAACATTGAACTTTTTTGAGCAAAGAAATGGTATTATTAAGTTTTATCCATTGCTTGATGTTACACAAAAAGAAAGAAGTTTATTTATTAAAGAGAATCAACTTCCTTTTCATCCATTAATATCAAAAGGATACTTTTCGATTGGTTGTGAACAATGTACTCAACCGGGAAAAGGGAGAGAGGGCAGATGGAACAACAATCCTAAGACTGAGTGTGGGTTACATCTTTAGATTCCAAAATTTAGATTTAATTTTTAGAATATGTGTCTAAGCAATATCATTGTGCAGTCCAAGAAGGTTTTAAGTCTTGAGAATAAATAAAAGAACATATTAAACTAAATATTATTGTCATTCTTTTCATTGATGTAAATATCTAGATAAATAGAATATGTAATTAGTTTATACTTTTGTTTTATGTGTGGCAGATTCAACTTTTCAAATCATAGTAAAGTAAAAGGAACTAAAGAGGCTGGAGTTACTCGAAGCTATAATATAGCTCCTTCCTCTGAGATAGCTGTTCTCAATGAAGATATGAAATGCTTAAACCTCAATTGGGGTTTTACACCTACTTGGATGAAGCAAGGACAGATCATTAATGCTAAGAGAGAAACTGTCAGAAACAAGTCAACCTTCAAAGGTTTTAGAAAGTGTTATGTCCCAATTAATGGATGGTACGAGTGGCTTAAGACTGATGAGGGTAAAAAACCATACTATTTCCATAGTGAACAGGATACATTGTATGTGAAGTCTATTATGAGAGAAAACGTAGTTGTTATATTGACCACAGAAGCAATTGATAGTATATCACATATACACAATAGAATGCCACTATTAAGTAATGAGCCAGTCTTTAGAAACTGGAATCTCCATCAGCTTAATATGGACATCAATACATATGAAGTAAGTAGGGAAGTGAGTTATGCTGGGAATAATAGTCCGGAGCTTATCAAACCAATTTCTTAAATTTAAGTATTAGTTAATGAAAAATTGTGAATTGTGTAACAGAGAAAAAGAACTTACTTTTCATCACTTAATTCCTAAAAAAAATCATAAAATAAAATACATCCGAGAAAAATACTCTTTTCTAAATATTAATTCCTATGGTATAAAAATATGTAGAGACTGTCATAAGATGATTCATAAACTTATTCCACACAAACTACTTGCTTTAGATTATAATACCATGGAAAAGCTTAAAAATCATCCAGAACTAAAAAAATTTATTGAATGGGTAAAGTCTCAAACCAAGAAGGTTAAATAAAGTTGTTTATATTTAGTTTTATTTAAATTAGATTATGGAAAGTATTGGGATTTTAGGTTTTATTTTTGGATTAGGTGCTCTAACAATGGTATTGAAACTAAAAAAAACGGTAGAATTACTCAAAATTCAAATTCAAGAACTTCAAGATAAATAGTTTTACTAAATTATCTAATCATTTTTTTATATATTAGACATATGAAAAATTGGATAATCTATAGCGTAGTAACTGTTATTTTACTATCTATTGTTGCTTATTATTTTGTAAATGGAACTTGTAACTCTGTATTCTGTGGTTTATTTTGTTAAATCACTAATTTTAAATTAATATTTCAGATATTCCTATAACTTTTCTAAGATTCTCTCTCTAACAATTCTGCATAAACTTTTGCGAAATTTTGATTTGCCTTTTTTGCTTCTCTTATTGACGGATTGCTTGGTGTTATGGTCATTAGCAATTGAGCTGGACTAATTTTTAAAATTTTTAATATCCTTTGCCAAACTTTTTCTTAAATTGAATTTCATTAACATTATATATGAAAAGATTATTTTTTTTATCGTTATTCTTCTCCATATTTATTTTCAATACCTGTAATAAAAATGTGGATTATAACCAGTTAGATGAAGATATAATTCTTCAGTACATTTCTGATAATAACTTAAATGCAGAACCAACAGGAAGTGGCTTGTATTATGTAGTAAATAATACTGGTAACGGAGATGTTCCAGATATT
>CALKFX010000032.1 GCA_938084875.1 uncultured Flavobacteriales bacterium
CTTGGCATAATCCACCATTACGAAACAAAAAATCTCCAGCTTTCAGAAAAATATTTTAAAAGAATAATTGAAAATTACCAGCCTGAAAATCAATCTATTGCTTCTATTTATGAATTATATAATATTTACAAGGATCTAGGGAGGCCAAATGAAAGCAGGGAAATGAAAGAACTGCTTATAAGTAAATATCCAAAAAGTAAATATTCTAAACTTTTATCGGGGGGTGAAAATTTAAACGATTCTCAAAAAACAATGAAACAAGAACAAAAATTATATTCTCAGTTATTTTCGATGTACCAAGCTGGAAACTACGGTAAGGTTTTAGAAACTTGCTCTTATAAAATCAAAGACTCTCTCAATCCTCTAATTTGTCAATATGGATTATTAAAAGCTTATACTTTAAAAAAGTTAAACGATACTGCAAATAATAGCAGAGAATTAATAAATACCTTAAAATTTATATCGAATCAATGCTTAGGTACAGATATTGCAGATCAAGCAATTGCTGTTTTAAATGATTTAAAAATTAAAACTGCTCAAAATTTGATGAAAAAAGAAAAATGGAAATTCAATTTTAGTACAGATACTTTACATTATTTTATCTTAATTGCTCCAAAGGGAGGATTTTCTATGAATAAAGCAAAAAACAACGTAGCAGATTTTAATTCGGTTAATTTTTCAGATTTAAAACTCAAAGTTTCTAATACTTTTTTAAACACATCAGATCAAATGATAATTGTTAAAAGTTTTAGCGATAGTAAAAAAGCACTGGATTATTTCCTAGCCTTTAAAGTCAATAACGGCAATATCAAAATCTACAGGAAAGAGAAATTTTTTGTAGTAACTCCCCAAAATTTGAAAGAATTATATTTAGAAAAAAATACAGATAATTACCTCAAATTTTTTAAAGAATTTTATCAATAAGCTAACTTTCTTGAATTTTGTATATTTGTAAAAATTATTTATGGTATTTAAATCGGATAAAAGCATGGCAAATTATAATAATAACCAATCCCCAGAGAGGTTAAATAGAATAGTTGAAGGAACCCACATAGAGGGAGATATAAAATCTGATTCCAATATTAGAATCGATGGCTACTTGAAAGGAACGATTACTCTAAAGGGTAGATTAGTTTTAGGTCCTACAGGAAAAATAGATGGAAATATTTATTGTAAAAACGCAGATTTAGAAGGTAAATTAAATGGCATTATTGAAGTAGATGAACTTCTTACTCTTAAAAGCACAGCTAAACTTCAGGGAGAGATTTCTACCAACAAACTGTCTATAGAGCCCGGAGCAATATTTTCAGGAAATTGTAAAATGGGAGCAGTTCTTAAAGACATTACTAATCCAGATGAATCAAGATTAGATTCTAAAGAAGCTATTAATGAGAAAACAGCTTAAAATCTAAATAAGATACTTATCCTAAATTCTACTAATATTTAATAAAATAATAAAAATGAATACCAAATTATTAGTTCCAACAGATTTCTCTGAAGTAGCACAATCTGCAATGCAACACGCAATAAAATTTGCAGAAATTATTAATGCAGATGTAATCTTATTACACGTAGTAAGTTCTAGAAAAGAAGTCGAAGAAGCTAAAGAAAAGCTAAGCAAGGAGATTGTACTTGGAAGTACTTTTTCTAATTCTTGCAATATAACTTCATTTGTAAGAATTGGAAATATATTTGAAGACATAGGAGATGTTGCAGCTGAACTTGGAATTTCTCTAATTTTTATGGGAACTCACAAAGCTAGTAGATGGCAAAAATTAATTGGAAGTAGAGCAATTAAAGTGATTAGTAGTTCCCCAGTACCGTTCATTGTTACTCAAGAAAAATTGATGAACTCTAGCGGTTATGACAATATTGTTGTCCCTCTAGACTTAAACGTAGAAACCAAACAAAAGCTTGAATTGGTTGCAAAAATTGCTCATTATTTTGACTCTCAAGTGCATTTGCTAACTAACGATAACTCGGATAAATTTATTAAAACCAAACTTAAGGCAAACCAACTTTGGTCTAGTAATTATCTAGAATCTAAAGACATTAAAAATTCTTCCCACTTAGTGGATCAAGGAGATAGCTTAACTGAGGGTATTTTCAAACTTTCTAAAGAAGTAGATGCTGACTTAATAGCCATAATGAACCTTGAAGATGAAACTGTATTAGGTCTTTATGAAAACACTTTTCAAGAGGAAATTGTTGCCAATGATTTAAAAGTTCCAGTACTATGTGTCAATCCTCACCCTGTAACTAAAGTATCAGGTATTTTAGTTCGATAAAATAGATGCTTTCAGAACAAGAGCAGATTAGAAGAGAGAGTCTCCAGAAGATCATAGATTACGGAATCAACCCTTATCCAGCCGCAGAATTTAGGGTTAGCCATTATTCTGTTGATGTTTTAGAAAATTTTAAGGATGGGGAAAGTGTTATTATTGCAGGTAGATTAATGAGAAGAAAGATTCAAGGCAAGGCTAGCTTTGGCAGTATCCAAGATTCGAAAGGAAAAATACAAGTTTATTTTAATAGAGATGTGATTTGTCCATCAGAGGACAAGTCCATGTATAACGATTTTTTTAAAAAATGGCTAGACCTTGGGGACATTCTTGGTATTGAAGGAAAAGTTTTTAAAACAATGGTTGGAGAAATCTCTATAAACGTCGACAAATTCCATTTGCTAAGTAAATCTTTAAAGCCTTTACCTCAGCCTAAAACCGACAACGAAGGAATTATTCATAATGGATTTAATGCCCCAGAACTTAGATACAGAAGAAGGTATGTTGACCTAGTAGTAAATGAAAATGTAAAGGAGACTTTTATAAAACGCACCAAGATCATCAACTCAATGAGAAGCTTTCTTTCTAAAAAAGATTATTTAGAAGTAGAAACACCAATTTTACAAACAATTCCTGGTGGAGCAGCAGCAAGACCGTTTATAACCCACCATAACGCACTAGATGTTTCTCTTTATCTTAGAATCGCCAACGAACTATATCTTAAAAGACTAATTGTAGGAGGGTTTGAAGGAGTTTATGAATTTGCCAAAGACTTTAGAAATGAGGGAATGGACAGAACGCATAATCCTGAATTTACCCAAATGGAAATTTATGTAGCATACAAAGATTACCACTGGATGATGAACTTTACCGAAGATATGCTAGAATTCATCTGTAACGAAGTATTAGGAACTACTCAGGTGCAAATTGGAGAGAAAAAAGTAAACTTCAAGAAACCATTTAAAAGAATCTCAATGACGGATTCTATTTTAGAACATACTGGCATTGACATTTCTAATATGTCAGAAAATGCGTTGAGGGAGGCATGTAAATCCATCGGAGTTGAAGTTAGTGACTCAATGGGAAAGGGAAAGCTGATAGATGAGATCTTTGGCGAAAAGTGTGAGAGCAGTTATATCCAGCCTACTTTTATTACTGATTATCCTGTAGAGATGTCTCCGTTGTGCAAAAAACACAGAGACAATCCAGAGTTAACTGAGAGATTTGAGTTAATGGTAAACGGTAAAGAACTTGCCAATGCTTACTCTGAACTAAATGATCCTATCGACCAAAAAGAAAGATTTGAAGAGCAAGTTAAACTGGCAGAAAAAGGAGACGACGAGGCAATGTTTATTGATTTAGACTTTATAAGAGCGTTGGAATACGGCATGCCACCAACATCTGGAATGGGGATAGGTATTGATAGATTGGTTATGTTTTTATGTAATCAACCGTCTATCCAAGAAGTGTTACTGTTCCCCCAAATGAAGCCAGAAAAATGGGAAACAGGCCCTAACAAAAGCGAGTTTCTTGAAATAAATATTCCACCACAATGGATAATTCCTATTTATGAAAGTGGTTATACCAACAAAGAATTACTGCTAGAGGCTAAGCCAACCGCAGTTCATCAAAAATTAAATGGGTATCGTAAAAAGAACAAACTTGATATTCCTGCAATTCTTTTAGAAGAAGTACAATCGTGGTTTAAGTAGTTTTTTTTTCGCTACAATAACTATATTTAAATACTTTAAGGAGTTGATTCGTATTAATGAGATATTAAACTTTCAATTATTTGATAAACCAGATTTAAGTGAACATATTTTTTTATTCTAAAAAATGTATAATTAAGCGCTCAAAAAAAAAGCTGCTAATTTTAATGGCTTTTAATTTGTTAATTAATTCTTTTTTTATTTCTCAAAACAACCCAGACTGTTTTTTATTTGAAGTTTCTCAATTAAAGCTTAAGAACTCGAATAAAGGGCCAATAAAAGCCATCCCAGAAGAATTAAATTGTTTCAAGCCTTTTAAAAAACAACTCAATGAGCTACTTAATATAAGAAGAAATCAATTTTATTATGTGGATTCTATTTTAAGAGAGAAAAAACTTCCTAACTCATTTGGGTTTTTGCCTTTGGTTTTATCTGGTTATAACTCCAGCCACACTTCAGATTTATACTCTAAGGGAATTTGGGCTCTAAGCTATATCACAGCATTAAAAAAAGAGCTTCAAATAAATTCTCATATAGATCAAAGAATGAATAACCGGCTAGCAACTTATGCTGCAGTACAACAACTTAAGTTTTTAATGGAAAACTACAAATCTGAAAATTGGACACTATTGGCTTTTATTACTTCTCCAAGTTATGTTTCTAATATATTTAAAGAGTCAAAATCAAAAAAGTGGGAAGTAGCTAAGGAATTTATAGATAGGAAATACCTGCAAAACATCCAACTTATTAATTGGTTAAATCAACTTGATTTAAAAGCTTTTACAAACAATAACAAAACCTTAAATAAAAATTATCAAAAATTTTCTTTAAGCGAGAATATTTTGTTTGACGCTATAGCACAATTTAAAATAATCGATTTTAATCAAATTAATAACCAAAACCCATTTCTAACAGGCCAAATGATTCCCAAAAATCAATCTATAGTTTTAAAAAAGGAGCTGGGAAACTTTATTTTACAAAACCAATCTAAAATTATTGCATTTCAAGACTCTATGATCAATAATCTATTTCTAATGGAAGAATCTGCCAATAAGCCGTTAATTCATATTATAGAATTTGGTGATGTTTTAGGTCAAATAGCAATAGATTATGATGTTTCTGTATCTCAAATTATGAAATGGAATAATTTATCTAGCACTATGATATATCAAGGCCAAAAATTAAAGTTATTTTCAAATCAAATAGATACAAATTTTAAGATTCATTTATATACAGTTAGTAAAGAGAAATACTTTTGGGAAGTTGCATCAAACAGAGCTGAAACATCTGTAAAAACAATCTGTAAATACAATATTTATCAAGAATTAAAACAAAATCAACAATTAAAAATAACAAACAAATAACACCCTTTTATCCACTAACTTTTTTAATAGGACTTTATGCGCTTATTTTAATTTTATTTTGGTTTTTCCCCTCTGATGGTGTCAAGTTTAATAATATAACTTTTGACTTTGTTTCCAAAGAAGAGTTTAATAACCCTATTCCACCAGTTGTTCAGGCTCTCGAAGTAATCATTAATCAAGACTCTATTAAAGAAATAGAAAAAAAGAAAGCAGATAGTCTAAATAATTTAGTATTAATGCTTGAGAAAAAAAGAAGAGATTCAGCACTATTTTCTTTAAAGAAAATTCAGTATCCAGAAAATAATAGATCATTGATATTTCCTTTTTTTAAAAAGTTAGAAAATGCTAAAACTAAAAAAGTTAGAATTATGCATTATGGAGATTCACAAATTGAGGGGGACAGAATATCTGGTAGACTTAGAGAGCGATTACAAAAAGAATTTGGTGGTAACGGGGCTGGGTTATCTGCTGTTATTCCAGCAACCAGAAAAATTAGCCTTAAAAATGTTCCATCTACCAATTGGGTTAGAAAAACAGGATTTGGTCCGTATATTGATAAAAGTGTCGGACATAAAAAATATGGCGCTTTATTTTCTTTTTGTAAGATGGAATTAGACTCTCTACTAATAGATTCCAATTATCTATTTAATGGTACTATAGCCATTAATAAACCCTCTAAAGCTTATAAGTTGTGTAGAGATTATAAGACCATTAAAATCTATTATACAAGTGAAGAAAAAACAATTTTTAGAATGCTTGTTAATGACTCTATTTTTCATGTTGATACGCTATTAGAAGCTTCAGATATAACTTTGAAAAAAATGAACTTTTCTAAGGCGCCTAAATCAATGGATATTCAATTCAGCTCCAATACCTCGCCTATAATATTTGGAATTTCTTTGGAAGGAAAAAAAGGCGTTGTAGTGGACAATATTCCATTAAGGGGCGCCTCGGGGACAGAGTTTTCAAAAGTAGACTATAGCTCTTTAAGTCAAATGCATAAATTACTTTCTCCAGATTTATTAATACTAGAATTTGGAGGCAACACCATTCCATATATAAAATCTAAAGACAGAGCTGAAAAATATGGCAGTTATTTTAAGAAACAAATCTTAAAATTAAAACGAATTAATCCCAATGCGCTAGTACTAGTTATTGGCCCAGCTGATATGGCCAAAAAACAAAAGACGCAATTTATTACTTACCCTATCCTTGAAGATGTGATTAGCGCACTTAAAAAAGCTGCTTTTGAAACAAATTCATTTTTTTGGGATATGTATTTAAATATGGGTGGAGAAAATTCAATTCAAGAGTGGGTAAACGAAAAGCCTTCTTTGGCTGCTAGAGATTATATCCATTTCACAAATGCTGGTGCAAAGAAAATAGCAGATTATTTTATTGAAGATTTTATGGTAGACTATGAAAACTATTTAAAAGAAAAAGATGAATAAGAAACTAAGGTTCATTTTTTGTTTTATAGTACTAATTCCATTTAGTTTTATTGCTCAATTTAATGCAATTAATTATAGCAAATACCCATACATAAACCAAGACCTTAACCACATAAAAATCTATGGAAATAAGACATGGAATAAATTCTTTAGGAAACTAGATAGGCTCTACGAAAATGGAAATGAAAATTTAAATATTTACCATTTTGGAGGATCTCACATACAGGCCGATATATGGTCCAATAAATTAAGAGAAAACTTCCAACATTCTTTACCATTTAATAATGCCGGAAGAGGATTCTTTTTCCCCTTTAGATTAATTAAGTCTAATGGATCTCCAATAATTACCTCTTCCCATTCTGGGAAATGGAAAGGGTATAGAAATTCTGTTAATTATCATCATGGGCCTTTTGGATTGCTAGGTGCAAGAGCAGAACTGTTAGACTCTTCGTCTACAATTAACATTTGGTATAAAAATCCAAGAAATCAGTTTGACTCCTTTCAGGAAATCGATCTGTTTTTTGAAGACTCAAGTGACAATTATGACATCACTCTGATACTAGATTCTACTATTCTAATTAGCTCCCAAAAGTTAGAAGGGTATATTAAGTACCAACTTTCTAAGGCTGTTGATTCATTGTCTTTTTCTATTGTCAAAAAACAAAATATTGAATCAAAATTTTCTTTATTTGGATTTTGTTTTGATAATAATAAGCACGGTATCTCTTACCATTCTATAGGGGTTAACGGCGCAAGTGTCCCAAGTTATTTAAGATGTGTGAATTTAGAAAATCAGTTAGAATTAATGCTACCAGATTTGGTAATATTTTCCATTGGCATTAACGATGCTTACGAAAATGATTTTTCAAAAGAATCGTACAGTAAAAATTACGATACTTTAATACAAAGAATATATTCTGTAAACCCAGAGGCTTCAATTTTATTTACAACTAATAACGACAGCTACTACCATAGAAAATTCCCAAATAAAAGAGTTTATGAAGCCAAAGAAGCAATGGTTAATCTTGCTAAAGCTAAAAAATTAGCTATATGGGATATGTTCGAAATAATGGGAGGACTCAACTCTATTCAAAAGTGGTACTCGGACGACTTAGCTAAAAAAGATTTATTGCATCTTAATTATAAAGGTTATAATTTGATTGGAGATTTGCTATTTGAAGCCTTCATGGAGGCTTATAAAAAATATAACACCAAGAATGGATGATTTTTCTTTAAATAAATTTTCAGAATGGTTGTTTTCACCATTTTTATCTTACTCAGAACACCCTATGATATTCACTGAGTATCCTTTTTGGATTTTCTTTTTATTCGTATTAATGGGCTATGGAGTAATACATAGTAAAATGCGCATAAGAAGTATTTTTCTTTTTTTTGCAAGTCTATTTTTTTATTTCAAAACAAGCGGTTTTTTCTTTTCCATTTTACTTTTTTCCACCGTTGCAGATTTTTATATTGGAAAAGCAATTTATATTTCTAAAAAAGAATTAAATGCAAAAATTCTTCTTGGATTAAGTGTTTCGATTAATCTTATTATTTTAATTTATTTTAAATATGCTTACTTTTTTGCCGATTCATTTAACTCCATTATTGGCTCGCAGTGGCATCCAATAAATCATTTTGCATTATTTACTAACCAATTTACTGGATCAAGTTTTAGAGTAGATCAAATATTATTACCAATTGGAATATCCTTTTATACTTTTCAGACCATGTCTTATGCTATTGACATTTATAGAAAACAATTAAGCCCTGTTAAAAGTATTTTTGACTTTGGTTTTTATGTTTCTTTTTTCCCTCAGCTAGTAGCTGGTCCAATTGTAAGAGCTTCAGAATTCATCCCTCAGATTTACCAACCTTATAAGGTTACTAAAAAAGAATTTGGTCTTGCATTATTTTGGATAATAAATGGACTTTTAAAGAAGTTTTTATTAGCGGATTATATTGCAGTAAATTTTGTAGACAGAGTATTTGACAACCCCGTAATGTTTTCGGGATTTGAAAACTTAATGGCTCTATATGGATATTCATTACAGGTTTATGCAGATTTTTCTGGCTATACAGACATTGCAATTGGAATAGCATTGATACTTGGCTTTAGGTTGCCAAAAAATTTCAATTCTCCATACAAAGCAGATAATTGTGGTGAGTTTTGGAAAAGGTGGCACATCTCTTTGTCCTCTTGGTTAAAAGACTATCTATACATTCCTATGGGGGGAAATAGGGGTGGATCTATTTTTAGTTATGTAGCACTTTCAATGATTGTTATTTTTGTTTATTTAATTAGCGGATCTTTAGCACTTCTTTTTGGAATTATTTCAGTCATCTTTACAACTTTACTTTTAGGAGAAATTTTTCCAAAATTTAACAAATGGTATTTAACCAATATTAATATTATGCTTACCATGTTAATAGGAGGACTTTGGCATGGAGCAAGTTGGAATTTTGTTCTTTGGGGAGGATTAAATGGAATTGGAATAGTAGTTTATAAATTATGGAAAAATATTAGCCCCTGGAAAAATAAATCTAAGTGGTGGAATAAAATTTTGGGAGTAATAATTACCTTTAATTTTGTGACATTTACTAGAATTTGGTTTAGAACTGGTTCCAATAACTCATGGGATCAAATGGATGAAGGCCACAATATAATTTCAGAATGGTTTACTGCTAATGAGATTCTAAACCAGCTAATTTTTAATTTTAAATGGAGTTTAATTTCTGATGTTTTGGTGGTTTATAGTAATGTTTTTTTAGTGATAATATTAGGATTTTTAATTCATTTTATACCTGAAGACTGGAAATTTTGGTATAGAGACCAATTTTCAAATTCCCCAGTTTTAGTACAATTAGTGGTTTGTTTTGTTGCAGTATTTTTCATGTATCAAATTGCTTCTGTAAGCTTACAACCATTTATATATTTCCAATTTTGATGTTATGCCAGCAATTAAAAACGCATTATTAAGGTACCGAATTATAGATAGAGCTATTCGCAACGAGTACATTCCTTTTCCAAGTAAAAAAGATTTGAGACAGCTTTGTGAAGATGAAATTTTCGGAAGTAGTGACGGAACTCATATTTGTGCCTCTACCATTGAAAAAGATTTATTTGCAATGCGAATGGAACACGACGCACCGATTGCATACAGTAAAAAAGAAAGAGGATATTTTTACACAGAAAAAGATTTTTCTATGGACGATGTGCCTCTAACAGAAAAAGATGTAAACGCAATAAAAGCAGCTTCCACTATACTTCATCAATTTAAAAATACGAGTCTTTTTAGTCAATATGAATTCGCTATTCAAAAAATATTAGATCGTGCTATTAGCTCTTCAAATAGTAATTCTCAAGAAGAAGAAGCTATTCAATTTGAAACTCTCCCTACTATAAGGGGAAATGAGAATTTAGAACTTTTTTTGCAAGCCATAAAAAATAAAAAAACTCTACAGTTTAATTATTTTAATTACTCCAAGAATGAAAAAACAGTGAGAAGGGTTCATCCATATTTATTAAAAGAATATAGAAATAGGTGGTATTTAACTGGAAAAAGCGAACTTAAAAATAAAGTCATAACTTTTGCTTTAGACAGAATTTACGACCCAATAGCCCTTGAGCAAAAGTTTACCGTGGACAAAAGATTCTCACCAGATAATTATTTTAAGCATTCTATTGGTATTACTGTTTTTAATGAACTCCCCAACGAAATAGTGATTGAAACCAAGCCAATACTGTCCAAGTATTTAGAGTCTCAACCTATTCATCATTCTCAAGAAATAAAGGAAATAAAATCTAACGGAAACCATCTTTTCTCCTTTCATTTATTAATTACTTACGAGCTTAAAATGTTGCTGATGGGTTTTGGGAAAGATTGTAAAATTATTTCTCCTAAACATTTAAAAAATCAGATTTTATCAGATTTAAAAGAGCTATTAGATTATTACAATAATGAATGAATTAAATAGCTCAAATAGTGCTTATTTAAAACATCATGCTCAAAATCCAATTCACTGGAAAAATTGGTCAAGGAAAACTTTAGATAATGCCTTGTTGGAAAATAAGTTAATTATCCTAAGTATTGGATATTCTGCATGTCATTGGTGTCATGTTATGGAGAAAGAAACATTTAGCAATCAGCCAATTGCAAATTTTATGAACCAAAACTTTATTTCTATTAAAGTCGATAGAGAAGAACACCCAGATGTAGATAGTGCTTATATGGATTTTATAGTGGAGACTAAAGGAAATGGAGGATGGCCTCTAAATTGTATTTTAATGCCAGACACCACTCCGCTTTATGCTGGAACCTATTTCCAAACAAAAGAATGGATGCAATTGATCAAAAGGTTCAATGTTTTACATAGGGACCATCCGGAGACTCTTTTAGACTTTACTCAAAAGTATTCTCAACATCTTTTAGAATCTACCAAAACAACTAAAAAATCGGAGTTTAATTTTTCAAATAAGTTTAGCGAATGGAGTTATTTTTTAGACATTAAAAATGGAGGGATTAATTCCAAACAAAAATTCCCTTTACCAACAATTTTAAATTTTTCAATTTTGGTAGGTAAATCAAAGGATTGGGATTTATTTACCAATCTAACACTTGATAAAATTTCTCAAAGAGGATTATTTGACCATCTAGAAGGTGGGTTTTTTAGATACTGTGTAGATGAATACTGGAATATTCCACATTTTGAAAAAATGCTTTACGACAACGCTCAATTGATAAGTGTTTTTTCCATTTCAGATTTTTTAAATAAAGACACCAAAAATGAATTTTTAGTCCAACAAACAATTGATTATTGGCTAGTGCTAAGTGAAAAAAACCATCATCTTTTTCCAGCTTCTATTGATGCAGACAATAAAGATGGAGAGGGAGCTTACTATGTTTTTAAAGAATCTGAAATACATGAAAATTTAAATGAGCAAGAACAAAACTATTGTAAATCTCACTTTAATATGACCCAGCAGATGCTTTGGGAAAACAATTGGCATATGCATAGAACAAACTATGTCAATAGTGAGAACGCAAAAAAAATTATTATTAAGTTAAAAAAAATAAGAAAAAATAAAAGTTTTCCAGCTATTGATAATAAGGCCATTTGCAGCTGGAATTGCATGATGGTAAATGGGCTTTTAGATGCATCAATTGCCTACAGGAAGAAAGAATATTTGGATAAAGCAGAAAAGCTTCTTTGCCTAATTCTAAAAAAATTCACCAATAAAAAACACCAATGCAACAGATTGGTTTATAAAAATAATGTGATAAAGGGAACGCTGGAAGATTATGCTTGGTTGATTTCAGCAGCCATTAAGCTGGGAAAAATTAAAAATTCCAGCTATTGGCTAGAAAAAAGTATTCTATTTACAGAAGCTTCAATTTCTAAATTTTGGCAAAATGAAAAAAATCTTTTTAGACTTTCTAATCAACAAAACCTTTATAAAGATGTTATTGAAATAGATGATCAGGTAACTCCATCTAGTAATTCAGTAATGGCCAGTAATTTATACGATATTTATAAAGTTACTTACGACAAATATTTTTTAAATATTTGTAATAAAATGCTAGCTGCAGTGGCATTAAATGCGAATAGTTCCCCTTCAAATTTCACCAATTGGATGCTTTTATCTAAGAAACTTAATATCCCTAAAAAACAATATGTTATGGTAGGGTTTTCCGTACAGGAGCTGCTAGAATTTTATTCTGAAAAAGAATTTTTTGAAGATGTATATTTATTAGAAAAACAATCAGATTTACCAATTTTCAAAGAAAAGTATAAACCCAACAAAAAAAATATATTTATTTGCAATGACAAATTTTGTCTACCTGCTGTTTTAACAACCAAACAAGCATTAAATTTAGAAATATGAACAGATTTATTTTGCTGTTATTTTGTCTTTCTATTAATCAATTATTTGCTCAAATGATCAACAATGAGTCAGGTCAAATTTTTACAGAGACTCCTTTTTTTAATGAAAAATATATTAGATCTGTTAAATTAAAGTCTATAACTGGAACAATTTCCTCTAAAAAAGAACTTGGATCTATAAAAAGCTCTGGTAAAGAGGAGGCCTATATTTTTAATGAAAATGGAAATTTGACCATTCATTATCTGTCTTCAAAAAATAAATCGGATACAACATTTACATTTTATGAATACAACTTAAAAAATGAGAATACTATTTTTAGGGTTAGTGACTCCTATGGTTTTTATTCTTACTGTAAAAAATACGATGATAAAGGAAAATTAATTAACAAGACATACTCAAGAGAAAAAAATGCTTCTAAAAGTAAAATGAAATTTAAGTTAGAAGAGAAGTATGTGATTTTTGAAGAAAGTTACCTTTATGAAGACAAAGACTCTATCATTGAGGTAACCACTTTAAATAGCAACGGCAGACCTTACCAGCGACAAATTTATTATTACGATAGTTTTAATTACTTATTCAAAATGCATACTAGACTATTAATATCTAATAGCACTAAGGAAGAAATATACACTTACAATGACAGAGGACATTTAAAATCTATTCAATATTTTACCAATGAAAATGCATTACCTATAAAGGAGCTTAGGTATGATTATGATGAATGGGGCAACGTCACTTTTATGGATGAATACAAAGAAAATTTACGAGTAATTCATAAAGAACTTTTATACGACCCCTCTACTTTAATTTTAAAAACAATCTTATCCCAAGACTTAGTTTCTAATTTGATTACAATTATTAAGTATAAACCTGAATTTTATAACTAATTTTATATTGCATGAGACATTTCTTTTGTATTGTAATATTTTCAGCTTTATTTTTCTCTTGTCAGCAAAAACACCCAATGGCAGATAAATTATGCAACTGTTATACGCAATTGCACAGAGCACAAGAAGAAGTGGAGATTAATTTTTGGACAGACTCTTGTAATGTTTTATATATTGACATTTTAAATCAATTGGAAAAAAGCGAGTCAGAACAAATAAAATTTCAACGCGCATATAGTCGCTGTCAATAGTATGGATAAAATATTCAATTATATTAACGGAGAGCTTGTTAAACCCTGGAGCAACCAATGGTTGGACAACTACAACCCATCTATTGGAAAAGTTTACAGTTTAATTCCAGATTCCACTAAAAAAGATGTTGAGAAAGCTCAAAAAGCAGCAAAAAATGCATTTCCAATATGGAGTAATTCAACCATAAAGGAAAGAGCAACTGTCTTACAAAGAATTGCAGATCTAATTCTAGAGAGGCAAGCTGATTTAGCTTTTGCAGAATCTGTAGATAACGGAAAGCCCTTGGCTCTTGCAAAGAAAGTAGATATCCCAAGAGCCGCTACTAACATGTCTTTTTTTGCTAGTGCAATTCTACATGAAAATTCTGAAAGCCATCAAATGAGTCAAGTGGCTATTAATTACACTTTAAGAAAGCCAATTGGAGTTGTTGGATGTATCTCTCCCTGGAATCTTCCACTTTATTTATTTACTTGGAAAATCGCACCTGCCTTAGCCACAGGAAATACAGTTGTCGCAAAGCCATCTGAAATTACTCCAATGACAGCTTTCTTGTTTTCAAAAATTTGTATAGATGCTGGTTTGCCCAAGGGGGTTTTAAATATTGTTCACGGGTCAGGACCAAAAGTTGGTTATGAGATTACCAAACATCCCAATATTAAAGCTATTTCTTTTACTGGAGGAACATTAACAGGGCAAAAAATTGCCGAAGTTGCTGCCCCTATGTTTAAAAAACTAAGTTTAGAATTAGGCGGCAAAAACCCAAATATTATTTTCTCTGATTGTGATTTAGAAAAAGCTGTTTCTAGCTCTGTCTTAAGTTCATTTTCTAACCAAGGTCAAATTTGTCTTTGCGGTTCAAGAATATTTGTAGAGAGAAAAATTTATAAGGTTTTTAAAGAAAAATTTCTTTCAAAAGTAAAGACTTTAACAATTGGAGATCCATTAGAAAAATCTTCAAAAATTGGCGCTTTAGTTTCACAGCAACACATGGAAAAAGTTTTAAGCCATATCGAAGTTGCTAAAAAAGATGGTGGAATTCTATTAGCTGGAGGAAATAAATTTATTCCAAAAGGCAGATGCTCAAATGGGTATTTTCTAGAGCCAACTGTTTTTGAAGGTCTTAGCTATGACTGTTCAACAAATCAAGAAGAAATTTTTGGTCCTGTAGTAACTTTAACGCCATTTGATAGTGAAGAAGAAGTTTTAAATTTTGCAAATAGTACTAAGTATGGATTGTGCAGTATGGTTTGGACTTCAGATTTAAAAAGGGCAAATAGAATGGCGTTAAAATTAGATTCTGGAATTGTTTGGATAAACTGTTGGTTGGTTAGAGACCTGAGAACTCCTTTTGGAG
The DNA here is from genome assembly GCA_938084875.1 of uncultured Flavobacteriales bacterium. Classification (GTDB taxonomy): domain Bacteria; phylum Bacteroidota; class Bacteroidia; order Flavobacteriales_D; family Parvicellaceae; genus MED-G20. The sequence continues at coordinate 15,187 of CALKFX010000032.1, forward strand.
GGATGAAGGAATCAGGCGTTGGCAGAGAGGGAGGAAATTATGCGTTGAACTTTTTCACTGAAACTACCAATGTATGTATAAGTTATGACTAATTTCGAAGTTAATTATTAAATATTTTATGGATTCATCACAAATAAATTCCAAAAAAGCACCAAAACCAGTTGGGCTTTATCCACATGCTAGAAAAGTTGGCAATCTATTATTTCTCTCTGGAGTTGGGCCAAGAAAAGCAAATTCAGACGCCAATGATTCTTTTGTCCCAGGGTTGGAATTAGATCACAATGGAAATTTTAAAACATTTGATTTTGAGGCCCAATGCCATAGTGTTTTTCAAAATGTTAAAACTATTTTAGAAGAAAGCGGATCTTCTTGGGAAAAATTAGTAGATATTACCGTTTTTTTAGTGGATATGAAAAGAGATTTCAAAAAATTTAATGAGATTTACGCTACCTATTTTAAAGAAAATCAACCATGTAGAACAACCGTTGCAATTGACTCTTTACCAACACCAATTGCAATTGAATTAAAGTGTATAGCAACTATATAAAAAATAAAAATGAGAAGACTAGTAAAACAATTTACAACACAATTATCAGAAGCATTAGAAATTGGTGAAAAG
>CALKFX010000033.1 GCA_938084875.1 uncultured Flavobacteriales bacterium
ACTAAAACATCTAAATCTCCACTATCGTATTTTTTTAAAATCTGAACTACTTTTACCAAAGAACCCAATTCACTTAGAGTTGTTTTACCTTGGTATGGAATCCCAAAGTATTCTCCACTACTTAGACATTCAGTAACTAACTGTAGATACCTAGGTTCAAAAATATGAAGAGTTGTTTGCTCTCCAGGAAATAAAAATATTCTAAGAGGGAATAATCCATACTGATAATCACCTTTCTTCATCTTCTAATTTTTATGTAAATTTCTTTTTAAAATTTCAAAGTCTAAGAGTTCAAAAAATATTCTATCCACATTGAATTATGAATTACTTCAATAAATTCCACCTAATTCATGTAATTTTGAACTTAAAAAATGATCTTTAAACATTATATTAAATGTCTAATTTTTAATTAAATTTGAAAAAAAAATCTTGAAGAGTAGTAAATACATATTAATATTTAGCCTAATTATTGTAACGGCATTGTCCAATATTTTATTAACCAATATCCCCAATTTTTCTCCAATTGCATCAGTTGCATTATTTTCAGGATTTTATTTATCTAATAAAAAGCTGGCTCTACTTATCCCAATTGCATGTATTCTAGTTTCTGACTACTTTGTTGGATTTCATTCTTTAATGTGGGCGGTATATCTATCTTTTGCCCTAACTGTTCTTATGGGTATAAAAATGAAGACTTCAAGTGGTAAAAATGTAATTATCAATTCTGTTTTGTCTTCTTTGGTTTTCTTCTTAGTAACTAACTCTGCTGTTTGGTTGATGGGTGGGTTTTACTCAAGTGATTTAAGTGGTTTTGCTTTGTGTATTTCAATGGGGATTCCCTTTTTCAAATATACTTTGCTAAGCAGTATCGTTTTTTCTGCTGTTCTCTTTGGTGGGTTTCAAATTTTAAACCAACTCATTAATAAATACTTAATCTTTTCTAGAAAGTCTTAACTAAGCTGACATTTTAATGTTTAAACAAAAAATTTGTTTTCACATTTTCTGATTTTCAAATCTCTATTTTTGATTCATGCTTAAAAGATTACTATTCTTTTTGTTACTGATATCTATTTTATCTTTTCTAGTATTTAATATATTTCAAAGGTTAGGTGAACAAAGCAAGGTTTATCAAGAACCTCATAAATATTTTCCTGCAAACCCTATTCTTTTCGTTGAGGTCAACGAGTTCTCAAAGACCTTGCATCATTTTTTTGAAACTAGTATGATTTGGTCCAAATTTGAAGAAGTTTCCAATAATAATCAATATGGAGAACTGATTAAGGAAATTAATTCGTTGATTAAAGACTCAAATTACAATGAAATATTTAGCGAAGGGTTTACCAATATTTCTTTTTATAATCAAGACAATAAAATTTCGTGGATAATTGCTAAAAATTTCACAGAAAAGCAAGACAAAATTTATGATTTAGATTCCAATTTTATTGATTTTTATTTCTTTGATATTTCATACCCCTTTTTAATTATGTCTAATTCTAATAGCTTAATTGATGAATTTAAGACTAACTACATCTATTTTGAAGAGAAAGAAACGCCCAATGACTTTTCTGAGAAAATGAAATTCTCTAGCGAAATGTCTAATATTTCCTGTTTTATTAATGTAGATAATTTCAAAGCCTTATTAGATTCTATTTCTGACTCGTATAAAAGCGGTGATTTATTGTCTGAGCTACATTCTAATGAATGGGTTCAATTTGATATTAATTATTCGCCCAATGACATAAAAATTGTGGGTGTTACCAACTACGATACTTCAATGTCACTTCCTTCTCCTGAGTACTATGGATTTAAAGATTGGATTCCAGAAGATATTGATTTTATTTCTAAAAATATATTTCATATCCAAACAGATTCTTTAAATCACCAATTGGCATTTAAATCCTTAGAATTAAAATTCCGAGATTTAATACAGGAAAAAGAACATGAAATATTAATTCTTGAAAGTCAATCAGCTAACTTAGGGTTTAATGAATTGTCAAAATTGTTTTTCCTAGACACTCTAAAATTCTCTAAATTAGAAAATGATTTTAGTGTAATTGACTCTAACTTATTGAAGTTATATTTTCCTAATATAACTTTTAAAAATCGATATGGATTTCAAATTGATCAGTTTCTTTTAATTACTAATCTGGAAGCCAAGAAAGAATTTGATTATCAACTTTCACAAATTAATTCAGATGATATGAATCCCGCAATCTTTAGTGAAAACAAAAATTCTGAATTTGATCAAGAACATTCTCATTTTTCATATAAATCACAACCAGAACTTTTAAAAAAAATTACTCTATCCCAAAACGATTTTGACAATACTATTCATAATATCTTTAAATCTATTGGAGGAATAAGTTGGGGAATTAATAATTACAACAATAGAGCACATCATGGAGTGTCCCTTAAGAAGTTTTATCCTAAAAAATTAGATAAAAAAATTCTTTGGAAAGTTAATATTCCAAAATTAACTTGGGGACCGTATGCATTAAATAACCATAGGTCCGGCACCAAAGATATTATTGTTCAAGATCAAGAAAATACCATTTACTTAATAAGTGCAGGAGGAAAAGTGAAATGGTCTAGAAATCTTGAGGGGAAAATATTAGGAGGTATTTCTCAGATTGATTCCTATCAAAATAATAAATTCCAAATGGTCTTTAATACTAAATCTAAACTCCATGTTATTGATATTCTAGGCAACGAAATAGATGGGTTTCCAATAAAATTTAACTATTTGGCATCTAATCCAGTATCAATTTTTGATTACGACAACAATAAGGACTATAGATTTTTAATTGCAGGGGATGATAATAAAATACACAATTATAATATTTCTGGAACACAAGTTACTGGGTGGATTCAACCAGAAACAAGTTCGACAATAAATAGGCAATTAAAACATTTTGCAATTAATGGGTTAGATTATATTTTATCCATTCAAAAAAGTGGAGTCATTAAGTTGCATAATCGAAGAGGTGGAGAGCGTTATACCGTTAAGAACAAAGTTTTTTTATCATCCAAAAGTGATTTTGCTATTAATAAATCTTTTGTTATTGATTCAACATCTATAATTTTTGAAGACACATCAAGAGGGGTTTCTAAATTAGTTTTAGGAAAGACTTGTAAAGAAATTTATTCTATATCAGATAGCATAAAGTCCAATGATAATTCTTGGAATATTTTTGCTAATCAAAAGTTTAACAAAGTAAATTATTGTCTAAAACAAAAAGAAAGACTTAAAATAATTGATCAAAGTAAAGAAGAGTTTGATTTTCAGTTTTATTATCCTTACGATATTTTACATGGCAAAAGATTTGATAATTTCATGGCTATCTTAAATAAAAACACCAACGAGATTCAATTAATTGATAGTAAGTACAATATTAATCCCAACTTGTTTAGGGCTTCCAAAATGTCTTGCATAGGAAATATAAATAACGACAATTCTAAAGAGCTTATAACAGTTGTAAATAGCAACATTTTAATTTGTTACCAAATCCCATCTTTAAATTAGTTAATCAAAATTTATTCATTTAGTATACTGTCCTATATTTAAACTAATTTTACAAAATGGACTTTCAAAAAGACTTTCCTATATTAAAAAGTATTGTTAATGGCAATCCATTAATATACTTTGATAATGCTGCTACTTCCCAAAAACCAAAGTGTGTAATTGAAGCGTTAAGTAATTACTATGAAAACATTAATTCCAATGTCCACAGAGGAGTTCATGAACTAAGCCAAAAAGCAACCAGCGAGTATGAAGAAACTAGAAAAATAGTTGGAGATTTTATAGGCTCAGAAACCCCAGAACAAATTATTTTTACAAAAGGCACAACAGATGGAATAAACATTGTTGCAAGCGCTTGGGCAGAAAACCAATTGCAAAAAGACGATGAGATATTAATTACTACTATGGAGCACCATAGCAATATTGTTCCTTGGCAAATGCTGTGCGATAAGTTAGGTGCCAAACTTGTGGTATGTCCGATAAATGATGCTGGAGAAATACTCATGGATGAGCTTAAAAAATTAATAAGTGATAAAACTAAACTTATTGCGGTAACTCATGTTTCAAACACTTTAGGGACGATAAATCCTGTCAAAGAGATTACTAATATTGCTAAAGAAAATAATTGTAAAATTTTAATTGATGCTGCTCAATCTATTCCTCATTTTAAAGTGGACGTAAATCATTTAGATTGTGACTTTTTGGTCTTTAGTGGGCATAAGATTTTCGCGCCTACAGGAGTAGGAATTCTTTATGTTAAAAAAGATAGATTTGAAGAGATGAAGCCCTACCAGGGGGGTGGTGATATGATAAAAGAAGTTTCTTTTGAAAAAACAACTTACAATACATATCCTCATAAATTTGAAGCAGGAACCCCTAATATTGCAGGTGTAATTGGATTGAAAACAGCATTAAAATATGTGAACAATATAGGGATAGATAAGATTTCAGAAATTGAAGATGAATTGCTGATATATGCTCAAGAATCTATTTCAAAAATTAATAAACTAAATATTTTTGGCAATGCTCAAAATAAAGCAAGCGTTATTTCATTTACAGTCGATGGAGTTCATCCTTTTGATATAGGCACTTTATTAGATCAATTAGGAATTGCTATTAGAACTGGACACCATTGCACCCAACCACTTATGAAGTTTTTTAATATTCCCGGGACAGCAAGAGCTAGTTTTGCTTTTTACAATAATAAAAGTGAGATTGATTTTTTTATAGATTCTTTAAAGAGAACCATAAAAATGCTTGAGTAACTAAATAAAAAATTTACAACTCATTACAGCTGTATCGTCAAGAATCTCCTGATCACCTTTAAAATTATCTAGTTTTTCAAATATTTTTTGATCTAGTTCGTTCATAGTTAAATTGAAATTGTTTTCAACCACTTCAATTAGATTATCAGTTTCGAAAGGGACTCCATTATTATTTTCTAACTCAACTAATCCGTCCGTATAACAAACAAGCACAGTGTCTTGCTGAAATTGAATTTTACTTACTTCAATTTTTGGTATTTTCTCTAACATTCCAAGGCCAATGCATCCTTTATTTAAAAATTTAGTTTTTGTTTTATTAATTAGCAATGGATAGTTGTGACCAGCATTAATATATTGTAGTGTTTTGTTCTTTTTATTGTAGTGCCCTGCAAAAAAAGTAATAAATTTCTCTCCTTTGGCAGCATTATTTACATCTTGATTTAAATCCTCAATAAGTTTTTTTAAGGTGATATTTTTATAGTTGTACTTAATATTTGCATGAAGCTTTGCTTGGAAATGGCTCATTAGTAAAGCGGCAGACATTCCTTTTCCTGAAACATCTGCAATACACAGAAAACATTCATTTTCGTTTAGAAAAATAAAGTCATAATAATCTCCACCTACTAAATGTTTAGATTCATACCTAGCTGCAATATCAAAAGATTCATCACTTGGAAGATTTATCGGAAAAAGTAGTTTTTGCATTTCTGCAGCAAGTTCCATCTCTTTCTTATTAACTTCTTGTTCGAGGAGTTCTTTCGAGTATCTTTTATTTTCAATAGCTACAACGATAATACTTGCTAGCGTTTGAATAAACGGCATGTGCTTAATTCCTGGGTTTATTGCAATATTATCATCCTCTAAATCCCCAATTAATAAATAGGCAAGTGCTATTTTTTTATGAAAAATTGGAATAACAATATCAAATGAATTTAGCGTTTTAATTGACGAAGATTCTATTACTGTTATATCCTTAATATGCGTGAGTTCTTCTTCTACATTTATTTTTTTATTAAGTCCTTTACCCCCAAAATGAAGTATACAATTCCATTTTTCACTATCATTAGCATATAGAATCAATTTACTAATCCCCAGCTGCTCTCTAAGAATGTATTCAAAAATCTTTAAAATGTTATCAATGGATAAATTATTATTTATCGCTTTTGTTATCTCTAAAAGAGAGTTTAATTTAAATTCATTTAACTCTAATTTTTCATAATATTTTTTTGGCAGCTCTTCTTTCATTATTTGGCTATTTATATTTAATTCTTTAAGAGTTAGAATTCAAAATTGTTCTAAATTTACCAAACATATAACCATCAACTCAACAATTCAGGTGTATTTATTAAGTTCAAATTGTGAGAAGTAAATAAAAGTAGTTACATTTGCCACCCTTAAATAAGTAAACAAATTAAATTATTAATTTATGTATGCGATTGTAGAAATAGCAGGGCAACAATTTAAAGTTGAAAAAGACCAAAAATATTTCGTACATCAATTAGAAGGAAAACCAGGATCAAAAGTAACTTTTGAAAATGTTCTTTTACTAGATGATAACGGTAAAGTATCAGTAGGCGCCCCAGCTGTAAACGGTGTTCAAGTAACTGCAAAAATTGAACAACATCTTTTAGGTGATAAAGTTATTGTCTTTAAGAAGAAAAGAAGAAAAGGTTATAAAGTTAAAAATGGTCATAGACAAAGGTTAACTGAAATAACAGTCCAAGATATTGGGAAAAAAGCAGCGCCTAAAAAGGCAGCTCCTAAGTCTGAAACTAAACCAGCGCCTAAAGAGGCGGCTCCTAAGTCTGAGGCTAAAGTAGAAACTAAAAAAGCAGCTCCTAAAAAGGCAGCTCCTAAAAAAGCAGCAGCTAAGTCCAAACCAGCTGTAGCTTCTAAAACAAAAAAAGAAAGTTAATTTTTTAATTCATTCATTATGGCACATAAAAAAGGAGCTGGAAGCTCAAATAACGGAAGAGAATCAGAATCAAAACGTCTTGGTGTAAAGATTTTTGGAGGCCAACTAGCAATAGCTGGTAATATCATCGTAAGACAAAGAGGGACAAAACACAACCCGGGTGAAAATGTTGGTATTGGTAAAGACCATACATTATTTGCTCTTAAAGATGGTATTGTAGAGTTTACAAAAAAAGCCAAAAATAAATCTTACGTCTCGGTTACTAAATTAGAAAATTGAGCTTTTAGGCACTAAATAATTTTTTTAAAAGCGCTTTTATAGCGCTTTTTTTATACCTTTTTATTCCTCTATAAATTTTGATATTTTTACTCTAAATAACTGTTTACAATGTTGCAGATTCAAAAAATCCGAACCGATAAAGACTCTATTATTAAAAATATTTTAGAAGTTAGAAAAGTTGATGTTAGTGATCAGATTAACGAGGTCTATAATCTTGACTTAAAAAAAAGAGACACCCAAAAGCATTTAGATGAGATGTCTGCCAATATGAATGTATTATCTTCTCAAATTGGAGAGCAGTTTAAAAAAGGAGCTATTGAAAAAGCTAATATTTTAAAAAAAGAAACTACAGTTTTAAAGGAAAATATTAAAAAATTAAGAAAAAGTTTCGAAGAGTTAGACCAATCAATTCTTGAATTACTCTATCAAATACCAAATAATCCCAACGAATTAGTTCCCCCTGGCAAATCTGAAAATGATAATGAAATAATTTTCTCTTCTTCAATAGACAGTTTAAAAAATGACAGTCTTCTTCCTCACTGGGAACTATGTAAAAAGTATGATTTAATTGATTTTGAGCTTGGTGTAAAAGTAACCGGAGCTGGTTTCCCAATATACAAAGGTAAAGGGGCTATTTTGCAGAGAGCATTAATCCAGTTTTTTTTAAACGAAGGTAATAAGATAGGATATCAAGAGCTTTCAGTTCCTCACCTTGTCAATGAATCCTCAGGTTATGGAACTGGTCAGCTTCCAGATAAAGAAGGCCAGATGTACCATGCCTCATTAGATGATTTGTATTTAATTCCTACGGCTGAAGTTCCTATTACCAATATTTATAGAGATGTAATCCTAGAAGAAGAAGATTTGCCTATAAAACACATAGGATATACACCGTGCTTTAGACGAGAAGCTGGTTCTTATGGAAAAGATGTTAGAGGCTTAAATAGATTGCACCAATTTGATAAAGTGGAGATAGTTCAAATTACAAACCCATTGGAAAGTTATCAAACTTTAGAAGATATGGTACTATATGTAGAGAGTCTAATAATGAAATTGGACTTACCTTACAGAAAATTAAGACTTTGTGGAGGAGATTTAGGATTTACTTCTGCTTTGACTTATGACTTAGAAACCTATTCTGTGGGTCAAGACAAATGGCTCGAGGTTAGCTCAATTTCTAATTTTGAAACCTTCCAGTCTAACAGATTAAAATTGCGCTATAGAGACCAAAACAAGTCTATTGAATTAGCTCATACACTAAATGGTAGTGCACTAGCACTTCCTAGAATTATGGCGTCTTTACTTGAAATAAATCAGACAGAAGGTGGTATTAATATTCCAGAAGTCTTAAGACCTTATACCGGCTTTGATTCCATATGATTTTTATGAAATATATTAAATTAATTTTTGTATTTTTTGTATTGATTGGTTGTTCTAAACAAGGAGAAAAACAGGCCAATGCACTACTTTCAAAATCATTTTATTTGGAGAAAAGCATCAATGAAATAAATACTGTCCATGTGGAAAATGCATTTTCAAAATACCAAGACAATATTGATTTGGTTAAAAAGTGTGTTAGAACTATTGAAAATGAGTTTGCAAGGAGAATGAACAACTACAAAGGTCTTAAAAAAGCATGTCCTAATCTTTTGACTAACTATGATTTGACAAAAAGAAACTTAGAAACTGAAATTAATCAAATCAAGATGTTAAAATTAGATCTTTCAAATAATTTGATTCCTTCAGATTCAATACTATATTACATAGAAATGGAAGAAAAAAATCTCCAAAAAATATCTGATGATCTTCTAGACATTCTTAACTTATATGACTTTGTGATATCCACAAATGATAGTCTGTATTTGCCAATAAAGAATTTTGCAGAAAAAGAATGTTCCAAAAAATGAGATTTAAATATCTTTTTATAATAGTATTAACCATAGTATCTGCCTCAAGTTTTTTTTCACAGGTTACTATCGATTTTCAATTAGCTAAAAAATATTACTTAGATAGCGATTATGAAAAAGCAGCACTTTATTATGAGAAAATATTTAAAGAACCAGAACAAAGACTTAAGATTTATGAAAATTACAAATCGACTCTTATAGAACTCAATAAGTTTAAAGAAGCTGAAAAATTAAGTAAAACATTAATCAAAGAGAATTCCGAAAAGTTAAAATTTTTAGTTGATTTAGGAGTAATTTATGGTCTTGTTGATAGAATTGACAAGAAAAATCAAGTTTTTGATAAAGCAGTTGAGCAAATAAATAAAGAGACTTTATATGATAACGCTTTTGATTTAGGATTAGCTTTTGAGAAAATAGGAGATTTAGAAAAAGCACTAGAAGTATATTTAAATTTCGAATCTAAAAATCTCCAAAATCCTTTCGCATTTCACTCTAAGATTGCACTTATTTATAATAAGACTGGTCAAACCTATAAAATGATTAATACTTTTTTTGAGATGTTAGATTTTAGTAATAAGTTTCTTCAAAACGTCCAAAACGGCTTAGTTAACAGCATTGATTTTCAAAATAATTTAAAGGAGAAAGAAATACTAAGACAGTCCATCATTGAAAAAATTCAAGCAAATCCAAAAAAAATAGTCTATATCGAATTATTAGCCTGGTTTTACATGCTAAATAACGATTATGAAAATGCGTATACACAAATTAAAGCATTGGATAAAAAATTAAATAAAAACGGCTCTAAGCTAAT
>CALKFX010000034.1 GCA_938084875.1 uncultured Flavobacteriales bacterium
TGGTTCATCACCTTCATTATGGCCATATTTTCTGTAGCATAATAAGTCAACGAAAACATCTCTTGAATATTCTTGCCTATATCTTAGAGCAATATCGAGAGTTTGAACTACTGCTTCAATATCATCTCCATTAACATGAAAAACTGGACAAAGAGTAGATTTTGCAATATCTGTACAGTAAGTACTAGACCTGGCATCTAAATAATTAGTAGTAAATCCTACTTGATTATTGATTACAATATGCAGGCTACCGCCAGTTCTATATCCCTTGAGTTGTGCCATCTGAATTACTTCATAAACTACACCTTGACCAGCTATAGCTGCATCACCATGAATTAAAATAGGTAAAATTTTCTTTTCGTCTCCTCCTAATTCGTGGTCAATTTTGGATCTTGTAATTCCTTCAACTACTGGGTCTACTGCTTCTAAATGAGATGGATTTGGTGACAAAGTTATTTTCACATTATTGCCACTATCTGTCACCACTTCAGAAGTTATTCCTAAGTGGTACTTAACATCTCCATCAAAAAGTACTTCTTCATCATATTCCTTCCCCTCAAATTCACTAAAAATCTTGTCATAAGTTTTATTAAAAATATTTGCCAAAACATTTAACCTTCCTCTATGAGCCATTCCAACAACAAATTCTTTCAAACCTAAATTGGAACCATTTTCAATTAAAACATCCAAAGCGGGGATTAGAGACTCTGCACCTTCAATGGAAAAACGTTTTTGGCCAACAAACTTTTTTTGAAGAAATTGCTCAAATACTGTAGCTTGATTTAATTTATGTAAAATATGTTTTTTTTGGTCTTTAGAAAACTGTGGTCTATTTTTAAGTTCTATATTCTTTCTTATCCATTCTACTCTTTCTGGATGTCTTATATATTGGTACTCGATTCCAATTGATTCGCAGTAAGTTGCCTCTAAATGAATAATTATATCATTTAAAGAACAAGGTTCTAAGCCAACTTGTTCACTAGCCTGAAAAACAGTCAATAAATCTTCTTGATCTAAACCAAAATTTTTTATTTCCAATGTAGGATGGTATTTTCTTCTATCCCTAACTGGATTTGTTTTGGTGAAAAGATGGCCTCTAGAACGGTAGGCATTTATTAAATTAATAACCCTAAACTCTTTTAAAACATTGGTTGGTATTTGGTCGACTTCTTGGTAATTAAATTTAGAAAATTCGTAGCCATCAAAAAAACTTCTCCAACTTGGCTCGACTAATCTTTTATCCACTAAATATCTTTGATGCAACTCATCTATATAGTCTATATCAATACTGTTTAAAAAAGAAAATCTATCTAACGCCATTATACCAACAAATATGCAAAATAATTAATTGTTATAACAGTTGGAAAGAAGAATCTTTCAGGACTTTTTAAATAAAAATTATACTTAAAAAAAAATTACCATTGTTCTTTTTAATTTTTAAGATTTGATACTAAACAATACCTTCGATGTTAATTCTTAAATGTAATTTTGTAGCATGAAAATTTTAATAACTGGAGGTTCTGGTTTACTGGGTTCAGCACTAACAAAAAAATTATTAATAAATAATATTGAAGTGGTTCATCTTACTAGAAGTAAGAGTTCAAAAAATGATGTAAAAAATTATCTATGGAACTGGGAAAAGAATGAAATTGATGAAAACTGTTTTATTGGTGTTACCCATATTGTCCACCTAGCAGGAGCAGGAATTGCGGAAAAAGCATGGACACAAAAAAGAAAAGAGCTTATAGTGAAAAGTAGAGTTCTCACTACCCGACTTATGCATTCAAAAATAAACGAGTTAAACTTACCAATATCTGCATTTATTGCTGCTTCTGCCGTTGGAATATACGGTGCTCAAACAAGTGAAAAAGTTTTTAAAGAAGAAGACGAGCCATTTGAAGACTTCTTGGGGAACTGCTGCATGCAATGGGAAAATTCAGTTAATAAATTTGAAACGATGTCGAGAGTTGTCAAACTTAGATTAGGAGTAATTTTGGACAAAAACCACGGTGCTTTACCTAGAATAGCTAACATGGTTAAAAATGGTATAGGATCTCCCCTAGGCAATGGCCAACAATACATGCCATGGATTCATATAGATGACGCTGTTAACATATTTTTCAATTCGATTGTAAATGAAAAAATTTTTGGAACTTTTAATGCCGTTTCTAGTGACTATATAACTAATTCCGAACTGACTAAAAAAATTGGTGAAGTTTTTAATAAAAAAATATGGCTTCCCAATGTACCAAGTTTTGTACTTAAATTTCTCTATGGAGAAATGTCTGATACCATATTGAAAGGGGTTAAAGTTTCTAATGAAAAATTAAAAGCAATAGACCTGAAATTAAAATATGAGAAAATAGAGGAAGCTCTCTCTGAAATTTATTCTTAAAACTTTCTATTCATTAACTGAACTGAAAAGTTTTCTACGATTTTCTTTTTTTCTTCAGAACAAGACAAGTTTCGCAATGAAACCATAGACTTGTTATAAAAATCATTTTTTGATTCTTGAGCCACTTTCAAAACATCATATTTTAGGTAAAAATCTTTAACTTTTGATACTTTTTGATCCTTACTAAGTTGTTTGTCGTCAATAATATCGTTAACCATATTTTTATCTTCTTTAGATGCTTTACTTAAAAAGTCAATAAATAAAATTGTTTTCTTTTTTTCAATAATATCTCCACCAACTTGTTTACCAAAATTATTCTCGTTTGGAAATACATCTAAAATGTCGTCATGAATTTGAAAAGAAGTTCCGAGATTAAGACCAAAATCGTAAAGCAATTGTGCATCTTTATTGGAAGCGCCTCCAATTAATGCACCCATTTTTAAAGAACATGCAACCAAAACAGCAGTTTTAAGCTGAATCATGTTTATATATTCGCTAATGGAGATTACTTCTATTTTCTCAAATTCCATATCTAAAGACTGCCCCTCACATACTTCTACAGCGGTTTGTTGGAAAATTTGATGCAATGTTGGAGATTGAGAGGAAGAGTTTGATAAAAGCTGGTTTACAATTGCATACAATAAATCTCCAGACAGAATTGCGATATTTTCATCCCACTTTTTATGTATAGCAGGCAAGTTTCTCCTAATCGGTGCTTTATCCATGATATCGTCATGAATTAGAGTAAAATTATGAAAAAGTTCAATTGCAATTGCTTCATTAATAGCTAAAAGAGGTTGATTGGAGAATAAATCTGAAGCCATTAAGGCAAGAGAAGATCTAAACCGTTTTCCGCCGTTACTAATAATATACTTTATAGGGTCATAAATTGAAAGTGGTGGTAATTTATCGCTAAATAATTTTAACTCTTTGTCAATAATTTCTTTGTACTCAATTAGCATAATAATTTATCAATCTATTAAACTCATCAAATAATTTCCATACCCACTTTTCAATAGCGGAATAGCGAGTTCTTTAAGCTTTGCATCGTCAATGAAGCCATTGGAATATGCAACTGCTTCAATACAACCCACTCCAAAACCCTGTCTTTCTTCAATAGTTTGAACAAAATTGGAAGCCTGTATTAGCGAAGTAAAAGTTCCTGTATCCAACCAAGCAATTCCTCTTGGAAGAGTTTTAACTTGTAGTTTTCCTGATTTTAGGTACTCCTGATTCACATCGGTAATTTCATATTCTCCTCTAGCACTAGGTTTTAAGTTTTCAGCAATTTTAATTACATCATTGTCGTAAAAATAAAGACCTGGCACTGCATAATTTGATTTTGGACTATCTGGCTTTTCCTCAATAGAAATAGCTTTTCCCTCGTTGTCAAATTCAACTACACC
>CALKFX010000035.1 GCA_938084875.1 uncultured Flavobacteriales bacterium
AAATTGTCTCTAGATTTCTATACAAAAAAAATTCTTACAGGTTGGATACATATAGTATAAAAGATTCTTCATTGATTTCAGAAAAAATTCATCTTGTAAGTGAAAATAATAATTTTTCACTTGTAAATAAGGAAAAAGGAATTGTTTATGCAGAATTTATTGAAGCTAATAAATATTTTTCATCTGAGTATATTTCTGGTATTATAACAATAGATAGTAATTCAAAAGAGTTTATTAAAAAATCCAATTCCTATTTTATATTTCCAACAATTAAGCAATTGAAAAATGAGATATTAAATGGCTTGGAAATTTATATAATAGACCAATCTGCCCATACTATTTGTATTAGTCATCAACACACCAATGCAATATTTTCAAAAGATATTTGCAACTCCCTTGTTGATATATATATAGATTATGACTTGGAGAGGAAACAATTAAGTTCAGAAAAAATTGTAAAGTTTATTGAAATTAGGAAAGACAGCGTGCAAAAGAAATTAGTTTCAAACGAAAAGAAGATTAGAAGATTAAAAAAACTAAATGACCTTGATAATAGAAATAGTTTAAAAGAAAATCAAATAAAAAAGGTTGAAGAAATTGAAAAAGAATTAATTACAATTAATTCTAACATTGACCTTCTTAATCAATTTGATTTAATGTTTGGTGAAAACATATCGACTGAAATAACAAGTAGCACTATTAAAAACATTAGTTTACTAACAAACATTTTTTATAATGATAAGTTGATAAAAGCAATGATTACTCAGCTTCAAGAAGATGTCTTTAAAAGGGAATTACTACTAAAAAAAGTAACCAAAAGTAATAAAAAATTTATACAACTAAACAGACAAATTGATGAAGAGATTTTATACATCAAAAAAGCTGTAAAGCTTCTTAAGAAAAGTTATAATTCAAGTAAATTAAAAATAATAGATAGAAAAAATAATATGTTTTTGGGAAATAATCTTATTCCTGAAAGCGAATTAGAGTTAATGAAACTAGAACAAATTTCAGAAATAAATAATAAATATTATACTCAACTGTTAGAAAAAGAAACGGAACACGAGCTTAATAATGCTGGAATTACTACTTATAATGAAATCCTTGAAAACGCACAGATAAGCGAAATTCCAATTTCTCCAAATAAAACTTTAACATACCTAATATCCATTATTTCTGGATTAATAGTTTGTGTATTTTTTGTGCTATTAAATTACATAAAAAATGACAAAATAACTGCACTCCATGAAATTCATAAATATTCTAATATTGAAATCTCTTCCTTAGGATTTATTCCATTTGTAAAAGAGAAAATGGATATTTCGCAATTAATCGTGGACAAAAGGCCAAAATCGATGCTAACAGAATCATTTAGGGCCATAAGAACTAACCTTCAGTTTATTAATAATGATTTAAATTCAAAAATAATTGCAGTTAGTAGTACAATTTCTGGTGAAGGAAAAACTTTTATAGCCATCAACTTAGGAGGAATTATTGCTTTTACTGGTAAAAGAGTAGTTGTTATTGATTTAGATATGAGAAAGCCTAAAATTCATTTAGCTTTTGGGACTAAAAACAAAAATGGAATGAGTGAAATTCTTTCTAAAAAAAATAAAATTGAGGATTGTATTAAGACTAGTTCGCTTGAAAATTTACACTTTATAACTGCTGGAACTCTCCCCCCCAACCCTTCTGAACTAATTATAAGTGAAACTTTTGACAAGACTTTGGATAAGCTTAAAAAAGCTTATGACATTATTATCGTTGACAACCCACCTGTGGGACTAGTAACAGATGGAATTCCAGTTTTAAAAAAAGCAGATTATCCAATCTATATATTCAAAGCAAACTATTCTAGAAAAAACTTTGTGCAGAATGTAGAGAAATTAATAAAAGAAAATAATTTAAAAAAACTATCTGTAGTTTTAAATGCAGTAGATTCCAAAAGAAATGAATACAGTAACAAGTATGGTTATGGTTATGGTTATGGATACGGTTATGGTTATGGTTATGGTTATGGTTATGGTTATGGTTATGGATACGGATCGGATAATTCCTATTATATTGAAAAAGATTCAAAAAAAGAAAAAACTATATTTGGTAAAATAAAATCCTATTTTAAAAGTTGAAGATTAATACTACTAATATTGAAGGCGTATATTTAATTGAACCTAAGGTATTTAATGATGATAGAGGCCTATTTTTTGAATCTTTTAACAAAGAATTTTTTCAAAAAAATATAGCTTCTAATATAAATTTTGTTCAGGACAATCAATCTAGATCCTCTAAAGGGGTTTTAAGAGGCTTACATTTTCAAAAACCTCCTCACGCTCAAGCAAAATTAGTAAGTGTTGTTAAGGGGACTGTATTGGATGTAGTAGTAGACTTAAGAAAAGAATCTAGAACATTTGGGAAATATATTATGGAAGAGCTTAGCGAATACAACAACCGTCAATTATTTCTTCCTAAGGGAATGGCTCATGGCTTTCTAACTTTAGAAAACAATACCATTTTGAGCTACAAATGCTCAGATTTCTATCACAAGGAATCGGAAGACTCAATTGTTTGGAATGATAGTACTTTAAACATAAAATGGCCTAATTCCAATCCTATTTTATCCGAAAAAGATGAAAATGCAAAAAAATTTAGTTCTTTTGTATCTCCATTTTAAAAAATGAACAACTACGATTACATTTTTTTAGTATATGCAGAGTTTTTTGTATGTATAACTTTATTTGGTCTTGTGATAAATACTATCCTACTAAAATTTTCAAAAACTTTAGGAATTAGAAATAAAGAAAATTCCATGGTTAGATGGAATCCTATATCTAAGCCTGCTTTAGGAGGAATAACGTTCTTTATGGCATTTCTTGTTAGTACTGGCTGTTATGGAATATTATTTGACCATAACGAACATTTCAAAAATGGAGAAGTCATTAGCATGATTGGAGCTTTGTGTTTGGCGTTTGTCATGGGTCTGGCAGATGATGCTTACAACACAAAACCATGGTTGAAGTTTTTTGTTCAAATAGCGTGTGGATTGGTTTTAATTTTTGGGTCGACAAGTGTTGTTAACAGTCAGAATTTTATCATTCAAATATTTGAAACAGACGTTCTTAATTATATAATAACCACTCTATGGATTATTGGTATTATGAACTCCGTTAACATGCTAGACAATATGGATGGAATTACTACTATAACCACTATTTTTATTTTACTAACCACCTTGTTTTTCATAGGTTTTGAAAATGGTTTTGAACATTTTGATTTTATTGTGATTATTGGGGTGTTAGCTTCCCTAGTTAGTTTTTTATTTTACAATTGGACGCCAGCAAGAATTTACATGGGTGATTCTGGAAGTCAATTTCTTGGCCTTTTAGTTGCAATTCTTGGTATTAAATATTTTTGGAATTCCTCAACTTACTTAAGCAATGAAATGTTGCCTAGCAAACAGGTTATGTTAGTGATTTTGGTTTTCATTCTTCCAATAATTGATACCACTAGCGTTTTTATTAATCGTATTTCGAGAAGGCAATCTCCATTTATTGGTGGAAAAGACCATACCACTCATCATCTGTCATTTCTTGGATTTAATAATACTCAAATAATTTTTATATTTTCTGGGATAGCTTTTCTTTCTTCTTTAATAGCAGTCATTGCCTACAGGTTTGTTACAGAATGGTCTTACATTCAAGTAATATTGTACACTATATATTTCTTGGGCATGTTTATTACTTTATATTTAACTACTCAACAACATAAAGAGTTAAGAGAATAGATTATACTTTTGAATACATTCTACATCAATGAACAGTATAATAATTGAAGGTGCAAGAACGCACAATCTAAAAAATATTTCATTAAATATTCCGCACAATAAGCTGGTTGTGATAACTGGACTCAGTGGAAGTGGAAAATCTTCACTTGCCTTTGATACTATATTTGCAGAGGGTCAAAGACGTTACCTTGAAACTTACAATGCATACGCTAGACAGTTTGTAGGCCAACTAACAAAACCTGATGTTGATCATATTTCAGGTCTAAGTCCAGTAATTGCAATTGAACAAAAAACTGTTTCTAAAAACCCAAGATCAACTGTTGGAACAATTACTGAAATCTACGACTTTTTAAGATTGTTATTTGCTAGAGTATCTACTCCAATTTCTCCTGTTACTCAGAAACCTTTGGTTAGTTACTCAGAAAAAGAAATAATTAATTTAATAATTAAAAAATATCAAAATAAAAAAATATTAATTGCTGCTCCTTTAGTTAAGTCGAGAAAAGGACACTACCGAGAATTATTTGATAAAATTTTAAAACAAGGTTTTACCAAGGCATTTGTGGATGGAGAAATTCAAAATATTGAACTTGGACACCGTCTAGATCGATATAAAACCCACGATATTTCATTAATTATTGATAGAATCTTGATAAATGAGAATAACAAATCAAGGCTTCAAAAAAGTATCTCTTTAGCTTTGAAAAAAGGTAAGGATGAAGTTCAAATTATAGAAAATGACCAAAAAATAAATTTTAGTAAATTATTAATGTGTTCAGAAAGTGGAGTTTCACTGCCTAACCCAGAACCAAATCTATTTTCTTTCAACTCTCCAAAGGGTGCATGTGAAGTTTGCAACGGATTGGGATTTATTCATAAAATTGAATTGGACAAAATCATACCAAATAAAAAAAAATCTATTAGAAAAGGAGGAATTGATCCTCTGGGTTCTTTTGAAAATAATTGGACTTTTAAACAGATAAATCTTCTTTTAAAACACCATGGATTTGAATTAGAAACTCCAATAGAAAAAATTGACGACGAATGCATTAACCAGATTCTCTATGGAACGAATGAATTAATCAGAGTTCTTGGTGACAATGGTGTTCATCAAGTTTTAAATGGATACGAAGGTATGGGGAATTTTATTCAACGACAACACAAAGATGGAGGAAATAAAATAAAAAGATGGGCATCTAATTTCATGAACAAAAAAGTATGTGAAGTTTGCCAAGGAGCAAGGCTAAAAGAACACCACAAATATTATCAAATTCAAAATAAAAACATAGGTGATGTTGTTAAAATGGATATAATAGAACTCAAAAATTGGATTGATAATTTGCTATTAAATTTTAATAAAAATCAAAAATTAATAGCTAAAGACGTTATAAAAGAACTATCTAATAGAATTGGATTTTTAATTAATGTTGGACTAGAATATTTAAATCTCAATCTTCCTGCAGCTACTCTTTCTGGTGGAGAGGGGCAAAGAATAAGATTAGCTTCTCAAATAGGCTCTGAGTTAACAGGCGTATTATATATTCTTGACGAGCCGTCTATTGGATTACACCAAAGAGACAATCATAAATTAATTGCGTCCCTTAAAAGCTTAAGAGACAAAGGAAATTCAGTAATTGTAGTTGAGCATGATAAAGATATCATGAAAGAAGCAGATTTAATAATTGATATTGGACCAGGTGCAGGGAAATTAGGCGGAGAGATAATAGCTCAAAATCAGCCTAAGAAGCTAGATTCAAAAAAATCAATCACTGCTAAATATTTGGCTAAAAAAAATAAAAAACCCGTAACCAAAAAAATATCCCTAAAAGCAGATAATACTTTAAGGATTAGTAAGGCTTCAGGGAATAACCTAAAAGAAGTTAGTATTACAATCCCTTTAAATTGTCTTGTTTGTGTAACTGGAGTTTCTGGAAGCGGGAAATCAACTCTTATTAATGAAACTTTATACCCAATTCTAAACCAATATTTTTATAAATCTGTTAAAACACCTTTGCCTTTTGAGAAAATTAAGGGATTAGAAAATATAGACAAGGTCATAGGAATAAATCAATCTCCTATCGGAAGAACTCCTCGATCGAATCCTGCAACATATACTGGAATTTTCAATTTTATAAGAGATTTATTTTCTCAACTTCCAGAAGCTAAAATAAGAGGATACAAACCTGGAAGATTTTCCTTTAACGTAAAAGGGGGAAGATGTGAAACTTGTGTAGGTGCCGGAATGAAGTTAATAGAAATGAACTTTTTACCTGATGTTTATGTTAAATGTGATAAATGTTTTGGAAAAAGGTATAACAGAGAAACTTTGGAAGTAAAATTCAAAGGAAAATCTATTAACGATGTGTTGAATATGACTATCAGCGAAGCAATAGTTTTCTTTAAAGATATCAATTATATATACGAACGAATTAAAGTTTTATATGATGTTGGACTGGGATACGTTCAATTAGGTCAATCCTCCACTACTCTTTCTGGTGGGGAAGCACAGAGAATAAAACTAGCAGCTGAACTAGGAAAAAAACAAACAGGAAATACTTTCTATATCTTGGACGAACCAACCACAGGTCTACATCATGAAGATATTAACTTACTTTTGGATGTTGTAAGAAGACTTATAAAAATTGGGAATAGTGTACTTATAATTGAACATAATATGGATGTTATAATTGAATCTGATTATATAATTGATTTAGGACCAGATGGAGGAAATAAGGGTGGGGAAATTGTTTATGAAGGAACTCTAGATAAGCTCATAAATAATAAAAAAAGCTACACTGCAGAATTTTTAGCATTAGAATATAATTCCTAACTTAATAAAATGAAAGATTGGAACGACATAAAATCTCACGATAGTTGGGAGATTTTCAAAGTAATGGGTGAATTTGTAGAAGGTTTTGAAAGGTTGTCAAGGATTGGCCCTTGTGTATCAATTTTTGGTTCTGCGAGAACAAATTTAGATAGTAAATATTACACACTAGCAGAAGAATTGGCTTTTCAACTTACACAAAAAAAATTCGGAGTCATAACTGGTGGCGGACCAGGGATTATGGAAGCTGGAAATAAAGGAGCAAAAAGAGGTGGTGGAAAGTCGGTTGGTTTAAATATCTTACTACCATTCGAGCAAGAGCCTAACATTTATATTGATAAAGATAAAATTATAAACTTCGATTACTTTTTTGTAAGAAAGGTAATGTTTATGAAATATGCTCAAGGTTTTATCGTACTTCCTGGAGGTTATGGAACTTTAGATGAAATGTTTGAGGCATTAACGCTTATTCAAACAAAAAAATCTGGAAAATTTCCAGTTATTCTTCTTGGAAAGAAGTTCTGGTCAGGTTTAATTGATTGGATCAAAGATATTTTATTGGATGAGGAAAAAAACATAGATTCTGAGGATTTAGATTTGATTAAAATTGTAGATAGCCCAGAGGAAGCTGTGAAACAAATCGATGAATTTTATAACAAGTATCATTTAAAACCTAATTTTTAATTATCAGAGCATTAATTTTTATATCATTAATTTTTCTTGTTAAAAATCATTTTTCTCAAGATTTTCTTAACTATAATCCTCTTCCGAAAAATTCCATTGGATTAAATTATACAACTAATACTTTTTACGGAGACATAGAGCATGCCACTAAACCAAGTTTATTTATTAATAATAGACCAAGTATAGGAATTTTCTATGAAAGAAATTTTTTATCTAATTTTTCAAGTTATTTAAATATAAATTGGGGTCAATTGTCTACCAATAATGTTACTAAAAATTTCCAATCTACTATATTACATGCAAGTATTGAAAGTATTATTTATTTAAGGAAAATAAGATCTAATGAAAATAAAATTATTCCTTTTATTACTTTGGGAATTGGAAGTTTAAGTTTCCAATCTTACTCTGACTTTCTTGACCATAATGATAATTATTACAACTATTGGGAAGATGGAAGTATTAGAGATATTCCTCCAACAGATTCCTTACCAAATTCGGCTAATTTTCTATCAAGAGATTATGAATATGAAACTTCAGTGAGTAATGACTCTGTCAATTTTGGGAATTTATATATTCCTGCAACAATTGGATTTCTATGGAAATTTAAAAATGTTTTTAACACTAAAATATTTTTATCTTATAATCAATTATTTACAGATTGGATAGATAATATTTCTAATGGAATTAATGATAAATTTATTTCTATTGGTGTTGCTGTAAGTGTCTATTTCTCAAGAGATGGAGTAAATTATAAAAAAGATAAAAAACAATTTATAAATATTTTTGAAAATCTAGATTCTGATTTTGATGGAATAAAAGATCACGATGACCAATGTCAAAAAACCCCAAAAAATGTATCTATTTTACCAACTGGCTGTCCAATCGATAGTGATTTTGATGGAATTCCAGATTATAAAGATTTAGAACCAAATTCTAAATCAATTCTATTTATTGATGATTCTGGAAGATCTATAAAAAGTTATCCAGGCTATGAAATTGAATTAAAATTTGACACAATAATTCCTATTAGGGTCGATGAATTTTAGAATTTTAAGATTCTTAAAAACAAACTTAATCGTTCCCTTTTCAACAACTTCTTATTGAAAAAAGAAAACTAACCTTTTCAAATAACAGAGAATCAAGGCTAGATTTGGAACAAAGAAGTTAAAAATGACTAAAGCAATTCTCATCTTTATCAATATTATTGGGTTTTTATTATTTACAATTCTAAACATAAATGATGTGGTTATCACCCACACTGCGGCAAAAGAAATAGCAATTGGTGAAGCAGTGGAGGTTAATTTAATTATTAAGGAAAATAACTTCTCCGGTCCAGGAAGATTAAGACTAGATCTGTCTCAAGCAGAAGGAATTACAGTGAAAGAAAATATGAGTGATGGATCTTCATTTACATTTAAGGATAATGAAGTTTTATTTATATGGTATGATCTACCAAGTGATAAAAGTATTGTTATATCCTATACAATTATTGCTAATAAAAATACTAATGGAATAAAAAAAATAGCTGGTGATTTTTCATTTATTAATGATAATGAAAGAAAGCAATTAGAGGTGCCAGCATTAATTTTTAAAGTAAATTCTGAACTTGTTGCAAATGAAAATATTAAAGAGAATAATTCTTCAACTAGTTCAGTTAGAAGTATTGAAAAGTTAGAAAACGAGTACATAGTCACGGTCAAAACTACCATTGATAACCATAAAGGCTTTGCAAGAATAAAAGAAGAATTACCTAACAATTTTATTGCAGAAGAAATTGAAACTGC
>CALKFX010000036.1 GCA_938084875.1 uncultured Flavobacteriales bacterium
TCCTCATCAATAGCCAATCTACCAGCAGTATCTATGATAACAACATTAAAACCATTTTCTTTAGCATGTTTAACACCCATTTTTGCAATCTGTAATGGACTTTTCTCCTCTTTATTTGAAAATACTTCTACCCCTATACCATCACCAACTACGTGCAATTGGTCAATAGCTGCGGGTCTGTAAACATCGCAAGCAACTAGTAATGGTTTCTTATTTTTTTTTGTTTTTAAATAATTTGCCAATTTACCAGAGAAAGTTGTTTTTCCAGAACCTTGAAGTCCAGACATTAAAACAATTCCAGGGTTACCACTTACATTAATATCTGCTTTTTCACTACCCATTAACTCTGTGAGTTCTTCCTGGGTAATTTTAACAAGTAATTGACTTGGCGAAATACTGTTTAGAACGTTTTGTCCCAATGCCCTTTCTTTTACTCGGTTTGTAAAAGATTTAGCGGTATTAAAACTTACATCTGCTTCTAATAAAGCTCTTCTAACTTCTTTTAAAGTTTCTGCAACATTAATTTCTGTAATTTGTCCTTGACCCTTAAGTACTTTAAAGGCTCTTTCGAATCTATCTTGTAAGTTTTCAAACATTTTTTTATAATTTCAAAAAACAAATATAAAAATCAATGTTTGCATAGAATATTTTTTTCAATGTATTCTTAAATAATATTATGGTTAGCATAATTATACCTTATAAAAATCCACTTCTTTATTTTGAAGATTGCTTGAAATCTATACTTAATCAATCCCATAAAAAACTACAAATAATACTGGTTAATGATCATTCTACAGATGGTTCTGAAAAATTAGCAATGAAATATTCAATTGAAGATTCAAGAATAGAACTTGTAAATAATACCGGAAATGGAATAGTTGATGCACTAAACAGTGGAAGTGAAATTGCAAAAGGAAAGTATATAACCAGGATGGATGCCGATGATATAATGAGTGAAAATAAAATTGAAGTATTGAGATCACTACTAGAAAAGAAAAAAACAAAACACATAGCAGTAGGATGTGTGAAGTATTTCGCTAGTAAAAAAACAATGGGAAATGGCTATTTGAAATATGCTAATTGGATAAACGAACTAACATCCTATGAAAAAAATTTCAAAGAGATATATAAAGAATGTACCGTTCCTTCCTGCTGTTGGATGATGCATCGATCTGATTTTGAAAATATCAAGGGTTTTAAAAAATTGAACTATCCAGAGGATTATGATTTTTTATTTAGAGTTTATTACAACCAAATTAAACTTCTAACAACAAAAGAAATAATCCATTTATGGAGAGATCATCCAATGAGGATTTCAAGGAATAGCAAAGACTATCTATTTGAAAATTTCATTCCTTTAAAAGTAAAATATTTAGTTGAAAATGAATTAAGAACCAAAGAAGAATTGGTATTGTGGGGTTCTGGAAAAAAAGGAAAACTTGTAGCAAAAAAATTAATTGAAAATAATTGTTCTTTCGCCTGGATTAGTAACAACCAAAAAAAAATTGGACATGAAATTTACCAACAAAAAATCCAATCTACTAGACTTTTAAAAACAGAAAAGAAAAAATTAATTATTTGCTCGATAAGTTCCAAAGATTTCAAAACTCCAGAAAATTCTAAATATAATAGGTTTCTTAGCTTTTATTAAAAAATACGCATACATTCACTATTGAATTTTATGGCAAAAACTCTATTTAAAATATTATTACCGTCTTTAATTGTATTAGTTTTAGTTCAATGTGAATCCAAGCCAATAAAACAGGCTAGAGGTGGGGAAATTATTTACGATGTAAGTTATCCTTGTTTAGAAAAAAATGAGGAATCTCTACTATTTCTATTGCCAAAAAAAATGATTATGACTTTTTCAAATGATCAATTTAAAAATGAATTTATTTTTCCAACTAAAAACTCAAGTCTTGGTTTAATTAATAATTCTAATAAAAAAAATGCTAAGCTTTTATTTGGATTAGGTAATAATAAAAAATACACGATTGTAGATTCTAATAATGTTGATTTGCTTTTGAAAGATTTGCCCAATTATGATATAACCAAATCTATTTCTCAAGATGTATTTTTTTTAGATAAGCCATGTAATAAAATAAAAATCAAATCTTTAAAAAATGATTCAATCTATGAAATTATTACACTTAAAAATTTGAAAATAAAAAATGTTAACTGGTGTACTCCATTTAATATGATTAATGATGTAATAATGGAATACAGTATGGTGCAATTTGGAATGGAAATGCATTTTAAGGCAGTAAGTATAAATAACATAAGTCCAAAAAATGACTTTTTACAATTAGAAAAAAAATATTCGTTTTCTACTTTGAAAGAATATTTAAAAGAAATAAAAGCAATGCTTTCAATTTTTGACTGTAATGAATAAATTAATCTCCTTTTTATATGTTTTGATTACCCTGACTAGTTTCTCTCAAGATTTTGAAGGTTTGATAAGTTATAAAATAACCCATACTAGTTTAGATTCTACCATCAATGAAATAGCTTCAATGCCTACTAAACTTGATTTTTATATTTCTGGTGAGTTGGCTAGAATTGACCAAAGCACAAAAATAGGAACTCAAACAACCATCATTGACACACTACTAAAAAGAAATATTTTACTCATTAATTTAATGGATAAAAAATTTGGAATTATTTTAAATGATAACGATACTAGTGATGTTGAAAACATCATTTACACTGAGGAATCTGATAATTTCTTAGATATAGAATGTAAAAAAGCAATTATAAATAGCATAAATAAAAAAACCAATAGATCTACCACCTCCACTATTTATTATACCAACAAAATTGACAATTCTTACAATATTAATTTTAAGAAATTAAATGGTTTTCCAATTTATTACGAAATAATTTCTGATAATATTATATCCACCTACCTTGCCATTGAAATGACTAAAAAAAATATAGATCCAAAAATTTTTGAAATTGACAACAATACATCTATCTATAAAATGGAGGAATTCAAAGCTCTAATGACCCAATAATTCCTAACAACTGTACGTTAAGAATACCTTTTCCCTTTGTAAGAATCAATATTTAGTTTCCATTACATTTGAAATATAATTAATGACAGCTAAAAACCAATACAAAAATTTTCAGTTTAACTCTTCTAAAAAGAAAAGTAATAAAGAATATTTTAAGGGGATAAAAGCCTTTTTTAAAGATGAAAGATTTCATAAAACCTCTGGTTTGTTTCTTGTTCTTATTTCTATCTATCTTTTCTTTTCGTTCACCTCTTATCTTTTCACATGGAAATACGACTTAAGTATTATTGATGGGAAATCAATTGGTTTTGTTTTTAACGGGGAAGAAAGTGAAATTCAAAACTGGTTGGGTAAGTTTGGTGCTTATATAGCGCATAGATTTTTAAAAATATGGTATGGTTTAGGCTCTTATCTATTTGTTTTAGTTTTTTTTGTTATTGGTTTCAAATCTCTATTCAAATACGAATTAATACCTATAACTAAAACATTAAAAGTTAGTTTTATCTCTTTAATTTGGCTTTGTACTTTCTTAGGATTTGTATTTGAGAAATCAGATTTAGATTTCATGGGTGGGCTTTATGGCAGAGTAATTAACAACTGGTTAATTGGAGTTTTTGGTCAGATAGGCACTGGTTTTTTTATTTTTTTCTTTGGAATTTCTTCTGTTGTTTTATTATTTAACCCTTCTTTATCCTGGGTTGTAGATTTCTTTAACAAATTTTCTAAAAAGATTAAAGAAAATATATCAGACAAGGATGGTTTTACAATTGTGCCTAGCGAAATGGAAACTGACCAGGAACTTCCCGAAGAAAATGCATCTATTGATCTTAATATGGATTCTAACGAAGCGGAAGACGAAATAAAGTCTAATGAAGCTATTAGTGGAGTTAGTGATTTAGAATTAGATATTAATTTAAATGAAAAGGAATCAACATCTAAAGATCCAGAAAATTCAGAATCTGCAGATGAATTAGCAATGGCAGTTGAAGTTGCAAAAACTGAAACAGAACTAAGTAAAAAAGATTTAGATAGGAAATTAAAAGAGTTTGGCGAATACGACCCAAAATTAGATTTATCGGAATATAAATTACCAAATATAGATTTACTAGAAGAGCACGGAAGTGGAAATATTTCTGTTGA
>CALKFX010000037.1 GCA_938084875.1 uncultured Flavobacteriales bacterium
AGTAATGAGTTGGTTTCAAGTGATTTTGACAATTGTTCAATTGAGTTTACTCATACTATAGAAGATTTAGAAAAAGCTAAGTTTTTTATAGTCGCTGTACCAACACCGATTGATCAAAGTAAAGAACCAAATATTAAGCCATTAATATCAGCAAGTGAAACAGTTGGAAAGGTTCTTAAAAAAGGAGATTATGTGGTATATGAATCTACAGTATACCCAGGATGTACAGAAGATGACTGCATTCCCGTTTTGGAAAAATTAAGTGGTTTAAAGTTTATTAAAGATTTTAAAGTTGGTTATTCACCCGAGAGAATTAATCCTGGGGATAAAGTTCATACTCTTTCAAGTATTGTAAAAGTCTCCTCTGGATGTGATGAAGAATCTTCAGAAGAAATTGCCAAAACCTATGAATTAGTTGTTTCTGCGGGTGTACATAGAGCATCATCAATAAAAGTAGCGGAGGCCGCTAAAATTATTGAAAATACCCAACGAGATGTAAATATTGCTTTGATCAACGAACTTTCTGTGATATTCAATAGAATGAATATAAATACTTACGAAGTGTTAGAAGCTGCTGGAACTAAGTGGAATTTTTTGAATTTTAGACCAGGCCTTGTCGGGGGTCATTGTATAGGTGTTGATCCATATTATCTAACTCATAAAGCCAAGGAATTTGGCTACCATGCTCAAATAATAAACTCAGGAAGAGCAGTTAATGATTCTATGGGCGCTTATGTTGGTAGAACAGTTGCTAAAAAAGTCATTGCGTCTGGGACTCCAATGCAAGAAGCTCGAGTTTTAGTTATGGGAGCTACTTTTAAAGAAGATGTTTCAGACATAAGAAACTCTAAAGTAGTAGATGTAATCAACGAATTAAAATCTTTTTCTTGTCATGTAGAAGTTGTTGACCCTCATGCGAATTCTGATGAATTAATGGAAGAATACGGTTTTGATTTAGTCGCTAAAATAAGTGGTATTTATCACTCTGTTATTGTTGCAGTAAATCATCAAGAATACACTCTTTTAGATGAAAATTACTTTTCTTCTATTCTCTCTGAAAAAGGTGTTTTAGTAGATTTAAAAGGTATTTTTAGAAATAAAATTCAAAAACTAAATTATTGGACACTATAATGGATTATAAAAAAATCATACTTATAACTGGTGGTGCTGGCTTTATTGGCTCGCATGTGGTTAGAAAAATGATTAATCAATATCCTGAATACTTGATAGTTAATATAGATAAATTAACCTATGCAGGCAACTTAAATAATCTAAAGGATATTGAAACAAAATCCAATTATAAATTTGAAAATATTGATATTAATAATGATGATGCCATCCAAATTTTATTTGAAAAATATTTATTTGATGGGGTAATTCATTTAGCTGCTGAGTCCCATGTAGATCGTTCTATTTCAAATCCTGGTGAATTTGTGACTACCAACGTAATTGGGACTTTAAATTTATTAAACGCTTGCAGAAAAAATTGGAAAAGTTTTGAAGACAAATGTTTTTATCATATTTCTACAGATGAGGTATATGGTTCTTTGGGTGAAACAGGTTTTTTTCACGAGACTACTTCTTACGATCCAAGAAGTCCTTATTCTGCATCCAAAGCAAGCTCAGACCATCTTGTTAGAGCATATGGCCATACCTATGGTTTGCCAATAAAAATTTCAAATTGCAGTAATAATTATGGTTCTCACCAGTTTCCAGAAAAACTAATTCCATTAATTATAAATAACATTCAAAATAAAAAACCTCTTCCAATTTATGGAAAGGGAGAAAATGTAAGAGATTGGCTTTGGGTTGAAGACCATGCTAATGCAATAGATTTAATTTTTCATATCGGAAGAATTGGCGAAACATATAATATTGGTGGTCATAATGAGTGGAAGAACATAGACTTAGTTAATCTTTTGTGCGATATCATGGATGATAGACTTTCCAATCCTAAGGGAGAATCAAGAAAACTAATAACTTATGTTAAAGATAGAGCTGGACACGATTTAAGATATGCTATCGACGCTACAAAAATTCAAAAAGAATTAGGATTTACTCCTTCTGTAAGCTTTGAACAAGGACTTGCCAATACAGTAGATTGGTATTTAAATAACAAAGAATGGTTGGATGATGTTACAAGTGGATCTTATCAAAACTATTACCATCAACATTATAATTAATGGGTTTATTAAGTCGTATTTTTCCTAAAAAAGAATTAACTATTGAGCCTATAGATTTAAGCTTTTTGAGAAACGATATTCATTCTCATTTAATTCCTGGTATCGACGATGGATCACCTGAAATGGAGACCACAATAATGTTGCTTAAAAAATTTATTGACTTAGGATATAAAAAAGTAATAACTACTCCTCATATAATGAGTGATTATTATAAAAATACACCAGAAATAATACTTTCTGGATTAGATAAAGTAAAAGCAGAAATAATAAAAAACAACTTAAGTATTGAAATCGAAGCTGCGGCAGAATACAATTTGGAACCAGAGTTTGAAGACTTATTAGAAAAAAACAATTTACTTACCTTTGGATCTGAAAAGTATCTTCTTTTTGAACTATCTTTTTTTGATGAACCTCCTAGATTAAACGAAATTATTTGGAAAATGAGAGAAAAGGGAGTTTCACCTGTTCTCGCTCATGTAGAACGTTATGTATACTGGCATAGAGATTATGATAAAATTGAAGAAATGATTAATAGAGGAGTAAAACTTCAATTAAATATTGGGTCTATAACTGGAGCTTATGGGCCAGAAGTTAAAAAAGTTGCAGATAGACTAATAAATGATAAAGTTATAGATTTTATCGGTAGTGACTGCCATCACGAACAGCACCTAGAAATGATTAGTCATGCATCTAGACTGCCTATATTTCATTCTCTAGTTCAGCAAGATCAGATTTTAAATAAATCGTTATAATAAAGAAGCACTTGAAGTAGGAATAGACCTATCTACTTTTTTAAATAATCCTTGCAATACTTTCCCTGGTCCAACTTCAATTATTTCAATATCTTTATTTTTTAAAATATTTTTCATTGATTGGGTCCATTTTACTGGTGCAGTTAGTTGGGAAATTAAGTTGGCTTTGATTTGTTCAGCATCCATTACAGCTTCACCACTTACATTTTGGTAAATCGGACATATTGGATTGCTAAATAAAGTATGATCAATTGCGTTTTTCAATTCGTTTTTTGCAGATTCCATTAATGGTGAATGGAACGCTCCTCCAACAGGTAATTTTATTGCTCTTCTTGCTCCGGCAGCTGTTAGTTTTTCAATTGCTAATTCTATCGCATTCATTTCACCAGAAATCACAAGCTGGCCAGGGCAATTGTAATTTGCTGGAACTACTGTCCCCTCAATAGCACTACAAATCTCTTCAACAATATTATCTTCAAGACCTAAAATTGCAGCCATTGTGGATGGTTTTTCTTCACAGGACTTTTGCATTGCCAATGCTCTTTTGTGAACTAGGTTTAATCCATCTTCAAAAGAAAGGCATTTATTTGCCACTAAAGCTGAAATTTCACCCAGTGAATGTCCAGCAACCATATCTGGTTTAAAATTTTCACCTAAGGAGATAGCGAGAATTACTGAATGTAAGAATATAGCTGGTTGTGTAACTTTTGTTTGTTTTAACTCTTGGTCTGTTCCGTGGAACATAATGTCTGAAATATTGAAATCTAAAATATCATTGGATTTTAGGAATAAATTTTTTGCAGATTTGTTAGAGTCAAATAAATCTTTTCCCATTCCTGAAAATTGGGCTCCTTGACCAGGAAAAACGTATGCTTTCATAATATTAATTAATCTCTATTTCCAAAAAGTCTTAACAACATTAAAAATAGATTGATAAAATCCAAGTATAAAGTTAGAGCTCCTAAAACCATCATTTTTTGAGCTGTTTCGGAACCTTGGTCAATTTGATTTCCAATATTTTTAATCTTTTGCACGTCATAAGCAGTTAGACCTGTAAATACTAAAACTCCAATTATTGAAATAATATAATCCATTAAAGAACTTCCAATAAACATATTTACAATACTTGCAATAACTATTCCTACTACTCCCATTATTAGCAAACTTCCCATTTTTGTTAAATCAGTTTTTGTTGTGTAACCTGTAAGTGCCATAACACCAAAGGTCAATGCACTTATAAAAAACGTAGTTGCGATAGAGGAAGTTGAGTAAATAGCAAAAATGGTACTCAAACTAATCCCTGTTAGCGTTGAATAAAGAATGAAGATTCCTAATAAAAACTTTACACTGTATTTATTAAATCCAAATCCAATTAACATAACTAATCCTAATGGAGCAAGGGTTGTAATCCATCCAAAAGTTGTTAATCCTCCTTCATAGCTAATTATATAGTTTTTCATTTCATCGCTTGCAAACCATACAGCTGAAATACCGGAAATGATAAGGGCTGTAAACATTAATGAAAAAACATTAGCCACAAAACTGCTAGTATTGGTTCTAGACTTAGATTTGGTATAATTTATTTTTGTAGGTTCCATATTATGAATTTAACTTTTTTAAAGTTGTTCTTTTAGTTTCAGTAAAAATGTTTTTATTTTCACCATTTTATCCAATATTAATTTCTGATTTCTTAGTTCAAAAATATCAGTTTTCAATACATCTTTGGCTCCATTTAATGTATAACCTCTTTCCTTTACTAAGTGGTAAATTAAATGACAATTCTTGACGTCTTCTTTGCTAAATTGACGATTTCCTTTATTATTTTTCTTTGGTTTGAGTATTTCAAATTCTTTTTCCCAAAATCTAACTAAGGAAGTATTAACATTTAACATTTTAGCTAATTCACCTATACTATAATAGATCTTTGGAGATTTATCAATATCAAACTTTAGTAAATCCATTTTATAGAGATTGAGTTGGGCGAGAAGAAATCTCTATCACTTTATCGTATTCCTCAGGACTTAAATCGTTGAAAAAGAAATTAACCGGATTTATTTGCCTTTTGTTTTTAAATACTTCATAATGAAGATGTGGTCCTGTAGATTGTCCAGTATTTCCAACATAACCTATGTGGTCTCCTCTTTTAACTTTTTGACCTTTCTTACACTTAAATTTACTACAATGTGCATACCTTGTTTTGTATCCATAGCCATGATTAATTAAAATGGTTTTTCCGTAACCGCCTGTCCATCCAACTTTTTCAATTATTCCGTCCCCAGTTGCATATATTTCAGTCCCAACCGGAGCTGTGAAATCCATTCCTTTATGCATTTTAAGAATTTTATATATAGGATGCATTCTCATACCAAATCCTGAAGCAATTCTAGTTAAATCTCTATTGTTGATAGGCTGAATGCTTGGTATTGCCTTAAGCATTTTTTGTTTTTCCTTTGTAATTTCAAAAACCTCATCAAAAGATCTGGATTGTGAAGAGAGTTTTTTTTCAATTAGTTCTAATTTTTGAACTATTTCGACCACCAACTCTCCGTATTCAATATTTTCATATTTTTTGAATTTGATTGGATTTCCTCCTGTTCCAAGTTTTCTTTTGTGGTCTGGGTAAGGATCGGCTTCAAAAATAGCTCTATAAATATTGTCATCTTTGTTTTGAATGTCATTAAGAACATCAAGAATGAGGTTAAGATCTTTATTGAAAACAGATATTTCTTGTCTCAAACTTTGGTTTTCCTTAGCGGCTTCTTTTTGTATAAATGATTTGATATTATAAAATGAAAATGAAAGTATAAGTACAGAGACAACTACAGATGCAATCAAATAATAAGAAAGTCTTTTAAACTTATCCCACAGGGTAAAGTTAATCTCTTCATAACTAAGAGTGTTTGGATTGTATTTGTAATTCGTATTTTTCAATTTATACTAAATTTACGCGAATTTAAACATTTTTATTTTAAGTTAATTACATCTTCTTAACCCAGTTTTGTTGAGAACAAATCAAAAACTAATTTCATGAATTCTATTTATATCATTTTTACTTTTTTATTATTTAGTTCATTTTCTTTAAAGAAATCCTATTCGAATTATACAAACCACTTAATTAAACATCATCAAAATGACACACTAATTAATAAGATAGACACTATCAATTTAATTGCAGTTGGTGATATTATGATGGGTACCAATTTTCCAAATAAAAGCTATTTGCCTAACAACGATGGAATAGATTTATTTAAGAATGTCGAAAGTTTTTTAAAGAAAGGAGACATCACTTTTGGTAATTTAGAGGGAGTTATTGGCAATGGGGGAACTCCTAAATCTTGTAATAACCCAAAATATTGTTATACTTTCCGAATGCCAGAACATTATATTTCTAATATAAAAAATGCAGGATTTAATCTATTAAGTATCGCAAATAATCATGCAAATGATTTTGGCTTGGAGGGTAGAAAGAAAACGGCGTCAGTTTTAAAAACTGCTAAAATTAATTTTGCAGGTTCATTGGAAAAGCCGTACACAGTTTTCACCAAAAAAAATATTAAATATGGCTTTCTTTCAACTGCTCCTAATAGTGGTTGCTTTAATCTGAAAAATTATTCTAAAGTAGTGGAGTATGTAAAATATTTGGACTCACTATGTGATATTGTTATTGTTTCTTTTCATTCTGGAGCTGAAGGTCTTAATGCAATTCATACCCCCAGAGTTGATGAGATTTTCTTAGGCAATAACAGAGGAAGTGTTTATGAATTTGCTCATTTATGTATTGATGCAGGTGCTGATGTTCTTCTTGGTCATGGTCCTCACGTTACTAGAGCAGTTGAATTATACAAAAATAGATTTATTACTTATAGTATGGGGAATTTCTGTACCTATGCTAGGTTCAATTTAAAAGGTCCTTGTGGTGTAGCTCCAATTTTTGATCTTAGTTTAAATTCTAACGGTGAGTTTATCTCTGCAAAAGTTATTTCTGTAAAGCAAATAGGAGAAGGAATTCCATTAGTTGATGCTTCCAAAGCTGCTTGGCAATATGTAGAAAGTCTATCCAAAGAAGATTTTCCAGAATCAGCTTTAATTTTTAATGAAAAACAGAGTATAATTTCAAAAGCACCCTAAAAAGATTTTCCTATATATTTTTATGACAGCAAAC
>CALKFX010000038.1 GCA_938084875.1 uncultured Flavobacteriales bacterium
AACTGGTTGAAAAGTTAGTTATTTAAAAAATTTTGAAACGAAGAGTTCTTTTGTGTTGTGCTTCCAGGTATAAAATCCCTCTCCAGATTTCACACCTAATTTGCCAGCTGTAACCATGTTTACTAACAATGGACATGGAGCATATTTGTCGGTCCCAAAACCTTGCTGAAGTACTTTTAGAATTGCAAGACAAACATCTAGTCCAATAAAATCTGCTAATTGCAATGGCCCCATTGGGTGTGCCATACCAAGCTTCATAACAGTATCTATTTCTTCAACTCCAGCTACCCCTTCGTGCAAAGTAATAATTGCTTCGTTGATCATTGGTATTAAAATTTTATTTGCTACAAATCCTGGAAAATCGTTTACTTCTACTGGTGATTTGCCAATTTTTTTAGAAAGCATCATAATAGTTTCCAATGTATGATTAGATGTAGAATAGCCTTTAATTACTTCAATTAGCTTCATTATTGGAACAGGATTCATAAAATGCATTCCGATCACTTTGTCTGGTCTTGAGGTATTTGCCGCTATTTTAGTAATAGAAATAGAGGAAGTATTGGTCGATAAAATACATTCATTAGGGCTGTGTAAATCAATTTCTTTAAAAATAGAAAGTTTTATATCTAAGTTTTCTGTAGCTGCTTCAATAACCAATTCGGCATTTTTGACACCATTTTTAATTTCTGAAATAGTAGTTAAATTATTCAAAGTATTTTCTTTCTGCAACTCAGTTATTTTCTCTTTGGCAACCATTCTATCTAAATTCCTAGAAATTGTTTTAACTGCTTTTTCTAAAGCTTCTTGAGAAACATCTATTAAATTAACTTGGTAGCCATTTTGAGCAAAAACATGAGCTATTCCATTCCCCATTGTTCCAGCACCTATTACAGAAATATTTTTCATCTTTTTGTTTTTACTAATTTACTTAATATTAGGTTATTTCCCCGATCCTTTTAACATTATTATTATTGTGTAAAATAGAATTTTCATATCTAAAACTAAGGACATATTTTCTACATAGAGTAAGTCAAACTTTAGTCTAGCAATCATTTCATCTACATTTTCTGCATAACCGTATTTAACTTGTCCCCAGCTTGTGATTCCTGGTTTGACATTGCTAATATGTTTGTAATGAGGAGCTTTTTTGATTATTTCATCAATATAGTACTGTCTTTCAGGTCTTGGACCTACTAATGACATATCCCCTTTAATGACATTGAAAAATTGAGGAGTTTCGTCTAGTCTAGTTTTTCTCATGAATCTTCCAATAGGTGTAATTCTAGGATCATTTTGACTTGACAACTGCGGTCCATTTTTCTCAGATTCTAAAAACATAGACCTAAACTTAAATATTTCAAAAGGTTTGTTTTCTAATCCAATTCGCTCTTGTTTAAAAATTATTCCCCCTTTAGAACCAAACTTTATTAGAATAGCTAAAACAATAAAAACAGGAATTAGCATAACAATTGCAATTATAGAAATTAAAAGATCTAAGATTCTTTTGATAGTTTTTTGCCATGAGGGCATTATTTCAGGATTAACTGAAATTAGAAGAGCTCCATAAATAGAATTCATTTTTACAGAACCAGTTAGAATACTGTACATATCTGCAATGACTTTTATCTCTACTTTTAGGTTTGCTAAATCATTTATGATTTCATTTGTCTTTGTTAAATCATCAGATTCTGTAGCTATTATTACCTCTTCAATTTCAAAATCTTCAATGATTTTATTGATTTGATGATAATCTCCTAATTTTTCGAGCCCAGTTTCACCTAAAAGATCTTTACTATTTGAAGTAGATACGTATCCTTTAAAAAAATGTCCAGTTCCTTTTTTTAAATTGTTGATTTCATTGAAAATATCTCTTGCTTTTTTTTCACTTCCAATTAAAATGGTATTGAAACCAATTTTTTTTTGGTGGATACTACTCACAGTTTTGGAGGTAAGTAAAATTCTTGGGGAGAATGTTAGGAAAATGTGTAAAACAATTAATGCGGTTATTAGACTATAATAGTCTTGATAGGAGTTTATTTTATCGTCTAATAAAAAAGTAAAGAAAATAAAAATTATTCCTATAAACGATTGGGATAATGTTTGGGTGATTTCTTTAATACGGTATTTTTTATAAACATTTTTATAGTTTCCAAATGCAGAATAAACCAAAATCCAAAATATGGATATTAATACAGTGCTAACTACTAATTTGTGGTTTATTTCAAATGGATAATTTTCAATGTAAGTTTTTCTGTAATAATTGAACAACAGCCAACTAATAGCAGAGGATAGAAAGTCCGAAAAGAAATAAAATATCCAAAAGTATTTCTTTCTCATTGACGGAATATTACTTTAAAATTATCTATTAGAATCTTAATGTCATTTACAGAATTCTCATTAGTTGCAGAAATAAATAAATCAAATTCTGTTGCACTGCTAAAGAAATTAGTAGCATCTGGAATATAAAGGTAGGTTTTGTTCCAAGTGACTACATCCTCATAAGTTGGTACAAGAGTGATTAAAGGAAATTTTTGATAGCTTGGAACACTTGCATCTTTGTGTAAAATTCCAATAGTGAAAGGAAAGTTATTTGCATAATTCATTTCTATGTAAGCAGGAATATTTAAATTTTTAGGAAAAAAATTAAAATCTAACTCATTGGTTCTGAATTCACAATAATAATCTGCACTATCCATAGCAATTATTCCAGCATCCC
Organism: uncultured Flavobacteriales bacterium; assembly: GCA_938084875.1. Taxonomy (GTDB): domain Bacteria; phylum Bacteroidota; class Bacteroidia; order Flavobacteriales_D; family Parvicellaceae; genus MED-G20. The sequence continues at coordinate 2,717 of CALKFX010000038.1, forward strand.
CCTCAAAAAGCTCGTTTAAAGGAGATTCAATAATATTAATATCTACTTGTGAGGTGGTATGGGTTTCAAATTTATGTTGGGGATCTTCAAAGTCTTCTATCCAAAAATAGAGCTGTTCATCATATTCTGTTGATGGTTGTAAAGACAGTATACTATCGGGGATTAAATCAATGGTTGTATCAAATTGGGTGTAGAAAGGATATTTTTTTCTATCTGCAGAAATTCCATTTCTTTTAATTCCGGGGTAAATAGACAAATCTTGTATTCCTTCGTAATGGAGAGGAATTATAGCGGGTAACTCATAAGCTCCTTCCAAATTACCATTAATATAAATCCATGCATCGGTTATTTTTTCGCTGCTGGTTCCTTGGTTGTTGTTAGAGATTGAAAATTGAAAATCATCTATTTGGATAAAAGACGGTGCTTTTTCTGGTCGGTCAATTATTTGACAACTAAAATTTAATACAAGTAAAATAATGAAAAGGCGTTTCATAAAAATAAAACGCGAAAATAAGATTAATTATTATAAAAATTGATAATCAATTCTGTGCCATTGTTATTTGCTCCATAATGTCTATGGTAAGCTTCAACGCCATTTTAGCAGATTCTAAATCTACTGTAGGGTTTATATTGCTCGCTATGGAATTGATAAATGATTTTAACTCTTCTTCAATAGGGTTGATTCCACTATTATTTTGTGTTTGAATCATTACACTTTCTTCAGGGATAGTTTTTGTATTTTGAAAAGGCGAATTTTCCTTTGGAATTTTATTGGAATCTAGTCTAATATATTCGTGAGATCTATTTAAAAAATCTACTGATACATAGGCGTTTTTTTGAAAAAATCTCGATTTTCTAATATTGTTTAGCGACATTCTACTTGAAGTAATGTTGGCAACACATCCGTTAATAAATTCTATTCTAGCATTGGCAATATCTGGAGTACTACTTAAAACGCTAACTCCACTTGCATTTATAGATTTAACTGGCGATTTTACCACATGAAGTACAATGTCTAAATCGTGAATCATTAAATCATGGACTACAGAAACGTCTGTACCCCTAGAATTAAATTGGGCCAAACGATGCACTTCAATAAATCTTGGTTGGTGAATTAATTTACTTGCTTCTGTAAAAGCAGGGTTAAATCTCTCTACATGCCCAACTTGTACTTTTTTCCCAGTTATTTGAGCAATTTTAATTAGCTTTCTAACTTCTTCTAGTGTGTGCGTTACTGGTTTTTCAATAAAGACATGTTTGTCTTGCTTCAAAGCCTCTTTGGCACATGTATAATGAGATAAAGTAGGGGTAACTATGTCTATAATATCTGAATTTTCTATTAATTCTTGATAGGTCTCAAAAGCTTTAATATCCAATTCTGAGTTAATATTTTTTCTAACTAATGGATCACTGTCATAGAATCCAATTAAATCAACAAATGAAGCGTTTTTGAGAATTTTTAAATGAATTTTTCCTAGATGTCCAGCACCTACAACTCCAATTTTAAACATGCAGCAAAATTATAAAAAATGAATTCATAAAATGAGATTGTTTATTTAAAACGTTAATTATTAACATTTATTGTTGGCAAAAATTTAGCAACTAGTACTTTTATAATCAATTAAGAACTTTCTTTTGTAATTTAATGAAGGAATCTAAATATAAAGGGTTGTGTGCAAAGTTAGTTGCTCATCTAAAAGAGAAAGGGATTAAGGACCAAAAGGTTTTAAATGCAATAAGCACAACTCCTAGACACCTCTTATTTGATTTAGTGTTTCGAGATAAATTTGCTTATCAAGATATAGCTTTCCCAATTGGGGAAAACCAAACCATAAGCCAACCTTATACCGTAGCATTTCAATCGGAACTGCTCGATGTAAAACGAGGAGATAAAGTTTTAGAAATAGGAACGGGCTCTGGGTACCAAACAGCAGTTTTATGCGAGCTAGGAGCTAAGGTGTTTTCTATAGAAAGACACAAGTCTCTTTTTCAAAGTGCAAAGTTGTTTTTAAATCAAAATAACTATAGAGCTCAATTATTTTTTGGAGATGGATTTTTAGGCAAAAAAGTATTTGCTCCTTTTGACAGTGTGATTGTTACATGTGGAGCACCTTATGTTCCTGAGGAATTAAAAAACCAACTTAAGGTAGGTGGCAGATTGGTAATTCCAGTTGGTGAAGGAGATGTGCAACAAATGACGCTAATTCAGCGTTTAAGTAATTCGGATTACAAAGAAACTATATATGGAGAGTTTAAATTTGTTCCAATGTTAAAAAATATAAATAACTAGAAATCAGTATAATAAATAAATTTAATTAAACTAATTATGCATACTATTAGAATTTTTATAATGGTGTTGATTACAATATTCTTAAACTACTGTAACAACTCTTTTTTCGCTCAGGACTCTTTGGCAAAGACTAAAAAAACAATTTCTATTGAGGGGCAAATTTATCCTTCATTAAATACAGATGTTTACGCTCCAAATCTCAAATTTAGATTAAATCTGAATAATTCATTTGCATTAAGAATTAATGCAGATATGAATAGATTAGTAGATTATAAAGAGATTCTAGAAATAGGTGGTGAAGGGGTAGGTTCAGTGGAAAAAATAAATTCTATGTATCAATTTACCTTGGGTTATGAAAAACAGAAGAGATTGAAAAAATCTTTGGTTTATTCAGGATTTGAGGGAGTAATAGGAATTGGCAAAAATGATGAGTACGGATCTAGAACAGACTCCATTTCATTTGTTTCTTCTTTAAATTATAACTACAAACGCCCAGTTCAAAATTTGGGATTAAGAGTTTTTTTTGGTGGAGAATATTATGTGAAATCCAATATCTATCTTGGAACCGAATTTGGTTTTTTGGTTTCAAAAATTACCTATAAAAATGGAACCTATCAAGTCTTAAATGATGCTTCTGTAACTTCTGCTGATGTCACTGAAAAAATTCCAAAAACCTCAAAGTCTGAAATGCTTTTTTCAGGGTTGGGAGTGATAAGAGTAGGTTTTGTCTTTAAATAAATGCTCATTTAAAGGAAGTTGTTAAGATATTAAATTATATTTGCAGCCGATTTAACATCACAATAACTTAAATAGTGTTGACATGTATATTGATTCAAAAAAGAAAAAAGATATTTTTAAGAAGTTCGGTAAAGGGGAGTCTGACACCGGATCTGCAGAAGGACAAATTGCTTTGTTCTCTCATAGAATTAAACATTTAACTGATCACCTTAAGTCTAATAAAAAAGACTTTAATACACAGAGATCATTAATCAGATTAGTTGGTAAAAGAAGAAACCAATTAGATTATTTAAAAAATAAAGATATCGAAAGATACAGAGCCATTATCAAAAAATTGAATATTAGAAGGTAATAGGCTTTGAACAAACGTATTGGAGGGGACTATTGCGCTAGCGTGATGGTCCTTTTTTATAAAATTAAAATAGAAAAATGAATATAATAAATGAAAAAATAAGTCTTCCAAATGGAAAAGAGATTTCCATAGAAACAGGAAAGTTGGCCAAACAAGCTGACGGTTCTGTAGTGGTAAGAATGGGAGATACAATGATATTAGCAACAGCTGTTGCTAATGTAGATGTAAGAGATGGTGTAGATTTTATGCCGCTTACAGTAGACTACAGAGAGAAATTTGCATCAACAGGTAAATTCCCAGGTGGGTTTCTAAAACGAGAAGCTAGACCATCTGACGAAGAAATATTAACTATGAGGTTAGTGGATAGAGCTTTAAGACCACTTTTCCCAGATGACTACCATGCTGAAACTCA
>CALKFX010000039.1 GCA_938084875.1 uncultured Flavobacteriales bacterium
ATGTTTGTGGTATTAAAGTTTTTATGGGTTCTTCTACAGGGAATATGCTCGTTGATAATAAACAGACATTGTCTCAAATATTTAAAAATAGCTCTTTGCTTATAGCTACCCACTGTGAAGATGAAGAAACTATAAGAAAAAATACTGCCATATTTAAAGCAAAATATGGAGAAAACATCCCTTTTGAAATGCATCCTATAATTAGGTCTGAAGAGGCTTGCTATTTATCTTCTTCATTGGCTGTTGACTTGGCGAAAAAATACGAAACAAGGCTTCATGTATTACATATATCAACTGCAAAAGAATTGGAACTTTTTAATAATAGCCAGCCCTTAAGAAATAAAAAAATTACTGCTGAATGCTGTATTCATCATTTATGGTTTAACGATTCAAAATATTTAAACAAAAAAAGTTTAATTAAATGGAATCCTGCAGTAAAATCTGAAGATGACAGAAAAGCACTCATCAAAGCTGTAAATGAAAACATAATTGATGTAATCGCAACTGATCACGCTCCTCATACTTTTGAAGAGAAAAATAATACCTATTTATCAGCTCCATCTGGTGGTCCATTAGTTCAACATGCTATACTTGCTTTACTTGAGCTAGAAAAAACCAATCAAATGAATCTAAACCAAATTGTAAAGAAGACTAGTCACGATGTTGCAGAATGCTTTAAAATTGAAAAAAGAGGTTATTTAAGAACTGGTTATTTTGCAGATATTGCTCTTTTGGATAGAAATACAAATACGACAGTAGAAAAAGAAAATATTTTATATAAATGTGGATGGTCTCCGTTTGAAGGAACTAAATTCACAAGTAATATTAACAGCACATTCATTAATGGTAAAAGAGTTTATCACAAAGGAGAATTTAACAACACTACTAGCGGAATGAGATTAACATTTAATAGGTGATTAAATATTTTAAAATATTTATTCTTTTAATTGCAGTAACTAGTTGTTTAGAAGAAAAACCAAAAGACAATATTAAACATCCACCCATTAAAGTAAAGGAATTTCAGACATTAATTAAAAAAATATGGTTAGTAAATGCCCACCTTTACAACAATAAAAAATTCACACAAATCCCCAGAGATAGTGTTGGAAGTATCACCAATAAACTTTTAGAGGATTATGGTTATAAAAAAGAAGATTTTAAAAAATCTATAAAATATTACTCTGAAAACCCAAGGTTACTTGATAGTATAATTAAAGACCTTAGGGATAGTTTAGAAAAAGTTTTTACGGGAATTTCACACGATGTTAATGAAGATGATCAGATGTTAGTTCAACAAGATTCCGTGCAAAATATATTAAAAGAAAGTCCTAAATTTATAGATAATATGAAATTTAAAAAAGATTTAAAACCTAGGATTAAATCTGGAAATCAAATATTAGATACTTTAAAAATTAAAAAATGAAAATAGCAAAAATCACTCTTGGAATTGTAACCACTTTTATTTTAACTACTTCCTGCAGTGGTTGGTCAGAAAAAGATAAGGAGAGATATTTAAACGAATGTGAGAAAGCAAAATTAGATTCTACATTTTGTAATTGTAGTTTAGAAAAAATCACTTCCAAATACAATAGCTTTGAGCACGCTATGAGAAATGAAAACGATTTACCAGAAATTTTTAATGCCTGTAAATAGTTTTAAATTATTTTTTTGTAGAAAAAAAGTAAAAGACCAAAACAAAGGAAAATACTTAAGGCAACATTAATAAATGCCCAGTAATAACTTCCAGATTTCAATAAATCTATAGTTTCAAGGCTGAAAGTAGAAAAAGTGCTTAACCCTCCGCAAAACCCTACTATTATAAAAAGCTTAGTGTTTTGATTTAAATATTTTGATTCTGATAAAAAGGCAAAAAAAATACCCACAACCAAACAGGATATTAAATTAGAAAATAATGTACCTACAGGTAAATCTCCTTTATAATATTGAGAAAAGAATTTTGAGATAAAAAACCTTACTAATGCTCCAAAGCCTCCTCCAAAAAAAACAGCAATAGTAGAAATCATAATTTTAAAATGAATTTATTTATATACTTAGAACCTATAAATGATAATATAAATCCTAAAGTCCAACCTCCAAAAATATCTGAAAGATAGTGAACTCCTAAATATATTCTACTGTAGGAAATTAAAACGACGAAGATTAATAAGTATATCCACGATTTAGGATAAGAATTTTTAATCACATTAAAAATCATTATTCCAACAATAGACATATTCGTAGCGTGATTAGAGACAAAGCCAAACATTCCTCCTTTATATTCATTTACAAAATTTAGGTGTTTTGAAACCTCTAGATGATGGCTTGGTCGAAACCTTTGTATGGATTCTTTAATTAAATCGTGGGCAATTAGATCCCCTAAACCAACTGTAATACCAATAACAGCAATTAATCTTATTGCTTTTTTATAGCTATAAATTTTAAAAATTAAGTATATAAATAAAAGGTAGAACGGGATTCCAAAAATTGGATTAGTAACGAGCCACATTAATT
>CALKFX010000040.1 GCA_938084875.1 uncultured Flavobacteriales bacterium
AAGGAAATTTTCTATTTTGAAAACAATAACTGGACTTGGAAGTTCATATGTTTTTATCGGAATTGGGGCTCTTGCACTTTTATCATTATCTGGATTTCCTTAAACCATAGGCATATCTTCTTCTTTTAATTTAGCAACTTCTAATCCACGTAAGTGTTTAGTACAAACTATTAACAACAATTAGAGTCAGGATTACACTTTAAACCATTTGCAGAAATACGAACACGAGGTTTTTCTTGAGGAATGCCACATTGGTCTGGGGCTAAGCAAGCTGTTTGGGTATTGATAAGCTGAAACACAGCACCGTCAAAATCCAATTCATAACGCCCAATTGTACTTTGTTGGTATTCGATGTCTACTTCCATATTAGAATAGTCTAATTGTTTTTTTGACAATTGCAGTATATCCAATACATTTTTAGGTTTTATGCGATGGTCGGTATCAGAAGCCACCCAAAGTTGTAGATTGAGTTTGTTTTCTTGTCGTAGCATACCGCCACAATCTATATAGTTACGAGTTACAATTCCTACTTCCGTAATATGAAAGTGCTCAGGCACAAACTGCCCATTAGGTAGTTGAAACTTTAGGGTATCTAATTCACCAAGCGTTTGTTTAAAATCTGAAAGCCACATACTTCTTTTTCTTGCAAAGTTATTAGAATAGTTTTAAAAATAAAAGATGATGTTTTTCAATATGCCTATGGTTTAGTTAATTTAAAATAAGTAATATAAAATTTATTGTCTATTACTTTCCCTTGAACATCTGCTTTTCTAATTGCATTACAAAACCCTTTTTCTGAATGAGCATCTCCGTGGTCATCTATGCCAGTTCCCACCACATAATATTTTGAATCTTTAACTTTTACAGCTAATTCACATTCTTTGCCCTCCATATTCAACATACATATTCCACAAGCTGCTTCAGTTTTTATTAAATTAATTTCAGAATTAAATTTTAACTTGTTTTTATATATTTCCTGCCCAATAGACACAAGTGGAATAAACAGTAATAGTAGAATTAGTTTTTTCATTTTATAAGTTCAAGTTCTTTAATTACTAACTTTCTAAGGACATTTAGATTTTTATCAAATGAGTTATAAAAACTCATAATCCAAAACCTTTGCCTTATCTTCAAATTCAAGTAGTTTTTAGCTGATTTTAATTTAGTAATTGCTTTAAGTTCCGCAAGAATTTTCTTTCTGTTATCAACTTCTCCCCAAATTCTTTGTCTCATTTCATTTTGGGTAGTTTCTAATATTTTGGATATTTCGTAACTCTCCTCTTGTAACAATTTAGCTCTAAAAGATTGTTGTAATTCAATTTCACTTTTAACATTTTGATTTACAAAATCAAAGCTATTATCCATTAAAGAAATTAATTGAATTTTAACATCATGGTTAGAGATTAAAGAAATTGATCCATCACCAATTATTGAGCTGATTTCTGAAACAGGAGGATGAAACTCTCTGTAATCTAGAAAAACATTATGAAAAGCTTTCTTATGCCTTCCAAATTGTAAAACCTCAACTATGGAATCAAGGTTTAAATTATTCCAATGAGTAGATAAATAATCCATTAGTTGATTGTCTTCGTCAAATGTTTCTCTTCTGTTATCTATATACTTTTGGATTTCATTAATATTAATATCTATTGATTCTAGAATCTCAATCTCTTTATTTTTATTATTAGATTTTTCTTGGAGATTACTTAGCCAGAACGAAATAGAAATACCAATAATGATTACTGATGTTTCAAAAATAAACTTCTTAACTCCTTTGAACTTGTCTGACATAATTCACAATATAAGAATTTAAAAAGTTCGATTTACAACCATAACAAAATAAATAGTTCGATTTAGTTTAATCTACATTAAGGGAGTAGATTAATAAGGTTTAGATAATTATTATATTTAGTTTGTGAGAAAACTTATTCTACTATTACTGTTTATTCCACTTGTGTCTATTGGGCAAGAGGTGGAGTTAAATGCAATAAGACTTAATAATAACTTTTCAAAACCAAACAGGGTTTTGAAGACAAGAATATCTGATAAATCTTTGTTTCAACAAAATTATAATAATACTAATTTAACACTTGATTATGTTATTAGGTATCATTTTTACACCTCAATTATTTTGAATGCAGAAGAAAATCAATTAATAAGTATGGACGGTACTAAATTTAATCTTTCTTCAGAAAATGCTGTAGATTTAACAGATGAAGTCATCTCACTAGTAAGCAGGATGTATTTTGGTAAAAAAGAATTTAATGAGTTTAAAGAACTAAATAAAAAAAGAAAAAACTAATACTATTATGAAAGAATGGTTTAAAAAATATCTTGGTTGGTTAGGATTGGGAGTTTGGGTGGCCTTCACTTTAATTGAATTGTTAGGAAGGTTTATATTAAAAATAGACCACTATGATGATTTAGCTTTAATTGGGCTTTGCTTTATGGCTGGAGTTCAAACAATTCAAGGTATTATTAATGAAAAGTATTTAACCAAATATTCTGAAAAAGTTAAAAATGGTATGATTGTATTTATTGTTACTATTACAATTGGAGCGTTTTATTTATTAAAAACATAGGCATATCTTCCTCTTTTAGTTCAGCAATACTTATATTTATTAAATGAAAAAACTCCTTTATAAATGAGTATAATAATGTTTTTTATAGGTGTGATTATAACCTCTATCTTTTTTATGTCTTTTGTGTGGGAAATGAAACAAGATAAGAAACGGAAGGAGAAGGAGTTATTGGATTACAAATACTACTACACAAGAAACCTCTTAAACGAAGGAAAGAAACAACCTAAACGAAAGAAAGGTTCTCAGAGTAGAATGAAAAATTATAATTGGAAAAAATGAAAAAACTAATTCTACTATTACTGTTTATTCCAATTTTGGAATAATAAGCCATTCTCCTTTCTTACTTTCATTTACAACTTACTTTAATATATTTGAACAAAATTATTTTTATGATCAAACCAATGTATAATTTTAACACCAATGATTTTCTAATTAGGATTCCAATATTTATTATTTTCTTTTGGTTTGGTTTTTTGAAAATAATAGATCTCTCACCAGCTCAGCAGCTTGTAAAAGATACTGTGTATTGGATGCCTTTCTTATCTGCAGAAAGCTGGACTTACGTTATTGGGGTTTGGGAAGTTTTAATTGCAATTTGCTTTTTGTTTAAGAGAACTACTTTAATTGCTATGGTTTTACTTTTTTTACAAATGAGTGGAACTTTTTTACCTCTTTTAATTTTACCTGAGATTACATTTCAAAACTCAAATCCATTTTTACCTACACTTGAGGGACAGTACATAATTAAAAATATTATAATCATTACAGCTGCTCTAATGATTGGACGAACATATTTAAAGGTAAAGATCTTTAAATAAAAAATCATAATTTATGAAAAAACTTCTTCTACTATTGCTGTTTATTTCTTGCAATAATCAATCTAATGAAAACGATGAAACAATATTAAATCAACAAACTGTAGAGGTATATTTATTAAACACACTTAATGATTCAAGAGGGTATTGTATTGATATGAAGGGTTATAAAACCAATGCTGATATAAATAACTCATTACAAGCACATTCTTGTTATTCATATCAAGGTGAAATCTCAGTTGATCAGGGTTTTGATATATCTAAGATTACTAATGAAGAATTTTATATTCGTCATTTCAAGGTTTGTATGGAAGCAGAAAAAATTGAAGAATCATCTGCATTGAATTTAAACACTTGTGATAAAAGTAATAAACAAAAGTTCATTTTGCAGAGTGATGGAAAAATTCAATCTAAAAGTAATTTAAACTTGTGTTTGACTGTTTCCGAGAATTTTAGTGAAGGTGGCGGTGGAAACCCTGTACACTTAATTCGTACTTTATCTTTGGAGAATTGTAATGATGCGTTATCATCTTATCAAAAATGGGGTATTAGAACTAAACCATAGGCATATCTTTTTCTGTTAATTCAGCAACTTCTAATCCACGTAAGTAGGTTAATATTAAATTTTTGTTAATAAACTCATTTCCATATTTCTGGCACTGATATTGTAATGTGTATAATTAAAATAAACATTATGAAAAAAACCCTGCAATTTGCAGGGTTTTTTTTATTTAAAATTTAAAAAATCACAATTATCAAAAAAGAAAAAAATAAGATGACACCAAAAAGAAAAGAGATAATAAAAAATCTATCAATAACAATTTCAAAAGAATCAAAAAAAGTTAAAGGAAGAAACACAAAACTCATTGAAACTCTACAAAAGATTTTAGATAAAGCTAAACGATAGGCAACTATTTGGCAATTAATTAAACATCTTTTAATGCTTAACATCACTATTTGTGAAATACCAGATAGAAATTATGGTGGAGAAGATGGGATTCGAACCCACGACCTCTTGACTGCCAGTCAAGTGCTCTAGCCAGCTGAGCTACATCCCCTTTTTAATTTATTAAGAGTTTTATAGATATTAAAATATATAGCATTATTATAAACTATTATCTTTTTGTGAATTGTATAACCTCACTTAACTTGCCAAATACCAACTCCAACGTTTAAAATAATATAAAGAGCTATTATAACTACGTCTATGCTATTCATTATTCTTTAATATATATAATATTAAATTCCATTTTAAATTTTTAGGATTTTTTATCCGGGATTCTACCATAGTTTTCTATGCCATATTAATCCATAACATCTGTTTCAATCTTTTTTTCAACATTAGTGTTTGATTCTCTGGCTATAAGTAAAATACCGATTATAAAAATTGTATTTGTGTAAAGTTCTAATTTAAAATAAATATCTCAACTGATCAAAATTCTTTTTGAAAAGAATTTTGGTATTATAAAATAGCTTGATCACCTCTAACCTTAGTACTTAAACGTATTGCGTCTTGAACATCATAAATAAAAATTTTACCATCACCTACTTGTCCATCAGAACCAAATTCTAAAATTGTATCAACACATT
>CALKFX010000041.1 GCA_938084875.1 uncultured Flavobacteriales bacterium
TCTTTAATTGTTGTTGGGGCAAATATATTGTTAAAGAGTTCATTTGGCTCGGGGTCTTTTTCTTCTAAAGCTTTTTTATACTGTTCTAAAACTAACTTTTCAGATTTTAATATTATCTCGTCAAGCTCTGTTTTTTTGAAACCATTTTCTATTAATAATTCTTTTAAAATTGGGAAAGGATCTCTTAACAGATGAGTATCTAAATCGTCTCTATACCACTCCATTCTAACTCCTGAAGTGTGATGATTTAAAAGCGGGACTTTAGCATGAATTAATACAGGTCCTTTTCTATTTCTAGTTATTTTAAGACTTTCTTGTAGAGCAGCATAAGACTCTTGAAAATTAGTTCCATCTACAGTAAATACTTTGAGACCTTTAAAGCCTTTAGCGAAATAAGAAATGTCCTGAGCTCTTGTTTCTTCTGCTTTAGCAGAAATATCCCATTCATTGTCCTGAACAAGATATATTATAGGTAATTTTTTTAAAACCGCCATTTGAAATGCCTCCGATACTTCTCCTTCTGTGCAAGATGCATCTCCAAGGGAACAAAGTACAATAGGAGCATCCTCATTGTGTTTGGACAGACCAACTTCCTCTTTATATTTTAATCCCATTGCAGCGCCAGTTGCGGGTATTGCCTGCATACCTGTAGCAGAAGATTGGTGGGGTATTTTTGGAAGTTCTGGATTATTTAAACTAGGATGGGAATAATAAGTTTTGCCACCTGAAAAAGGGTCTTTTGATTTAGCAAGTAGCTGAAGCATCAAATCATATGGGTCTAATCCAATAGACAAAAGCATAGAATCGTCTCTATAATATGGATATAAAAAATCATCTTTTTTTAATTGGATACCAGCAGCAATTTGAATTACCTCGTGACCTTTAGAGGTAGCATGGACATATTTTGAAGTAATTGATTTTTCTCGCTCAAAAAGTGCACTCATGGAACGAGAAAGAGATATTAAATTATAAACTTTATCTAAAGTAGATTTATCCATCGATTTAATTGTTGAATCAAATATACAAATTAAAATATTTAAGACATTAAAACAATTTGAAAGAAATTAAATTCTATTTATAGAATAAAAATTAAAATTAAAAACTATTTTAAAAGAAAAATAAAAAATTAAATTCTTAAATATTTACAATAATTAAATGACTACAATTTGTTATTATTATAAGAAGCGAAATTTGAAAAAAACATTAGATTTGTATTCAAAATAATTCTAATGGAAGAACGGAGCCTTCTCATAAAAAAATACATATTTCCTGCCCTAGTAATTTTACTTGGACTTTTATTATTGAATACTGCCCTATTTAGTGGCACCGGAAGTATTAACCAATCTGGCACATTTCTAATGGGTGCTATTGTTGTACTTTTAATGGGAGTTGTTACTGTTCTCTACATTAAAGAAATCATTGGTAAAAGTACTCATTTGAAAATTTTATTTGCACTACTTATTAGTTGCTTGTTTTTGGGCTATTCTACCTACAATTCTATATCCACCACCATAGCTCAAATAGAGTTAAAAAAAGAAATAGATACCAATATCAAACAAGGCTTAAGAGATATTGAAATAGTTCAGTTGGAATACAAAAAAAAATACGGTTGGTATAGCGATAATTTTGATGAACTTAAAAGATTTTTAGTACAAGATAGTGTTTACTCTATAAGTACTAAGGGAATTGTACCAGACTATAAAATCACTGCTGAACATGCAGAAATTCTTGGATATGACGCAATACTTGACTATATCCAATTAGAATCTTACGACGAAAAAGAAGCTCTATTATGTGGTCTATTAACAAAAGATACATCCTGGATAAATGTTTTAGAAAAATTATTCCCCTCAAATTCAGACTCTACAAACAATAGATTGTATGATTTTAAAGTTGAAAATTTAGACTTGGTTCCTATGTCTGATAAAAAATATTTTAAAATGTATGCTGGTATTCTTGAGTCTAGTGACGATGTCTCATTCGAAATTATTAATTACAAAAAAGAAAATCCATACGAGTTTGTATCCTCCTATTTAATAGACTTTAACGGCAACGATACAGTTTACTACAACAAGGATATTAAAGGATTGATTGTTAAAGATTCTATTCCCCAGTTACCACAATTCAATATAGGAGATAACATTGTTTCTGTAGATTCAGTAACGTTTAATAAACCTTCTGACTTTCTAGAGGTTATAAAAAATAAGAAAAAGGACACTATTTTGTTCCATATTATTAGATCTAATAAAGAATTAAAAATTAAACTAACTCAAAAAGATATTATTTCAAAACCGTCTAGATCTTACTGGACAGACCTTGAAGATCTATTATCTTATAATCTCCAACCACCACTATATAACCCAGATCTTTTTGATCCTTTTTACGTTGGCAAAGATGTCATTTCCAAAGAAGACGAATTTTCTAGTCCAAGTCTTAATATTTCAAATTTTAAATTGATGGTTAAAAAAAGATCTATGGACTCTACTAATATTTCCTTTGAAATTTTCAAAGGTGACAAAATAAATTTCGAAAATCTCAACGAAGATTCTGAAGATTACTTTTACTTGCTTTCAAAAGTAGGAACTCCAGTATTTAAAGCATTTGATCCTTCACCATATGACCCACTCAACGAAAGAGACACTCTAACAACCGGCTCTTTAACCGAAGTAAAAACTAGTGGGAATTGGAAATAACCCCACATTTTGAAATACTTTTCTTCAGACACATATATATTTGAAAATAATTTTTTTAGAATTTCTGAATCTGGATTTTGGAAACTAACCAAAGAGTCTGAAATTAAAGCAAGTTCAAAAATTGAAAATATTTATATAGACAGCCCATACTTTACTTTAATTCCGAATGAAATAGCTGACCACATTCCATTAGAAGAGAAAAAAAGATTTATTTCGAACCCAGAAACTGATATAAGCTATTTAGAAGACAAAATTTCCAAATATCAGAGTATGATCTATTGGGGGGTTGATAAAAAAATTCTAAGCGCAATCAAAAAAAAATTTCCGACAGTAAACCTGAAACATTTTTGTGAATCAATAATAATGTCTTCAAATTATGATTTTAAATTGAAGTATTTTCTTGGTGAAAAATGTATTTACATAGCATCCTTTAATAATAAAAAACTAATTTTAGTCAACAGATATAAAATTGAAAATAGTGAAGATGCACTTTACTTCTTACTAAGTGTTATTAAAGAATCAAAATTCATTAACGAACCATTTAATATTGAACATTTCGGGATTGAAAACAAGATTTTTACATCCAAAATAAAAGATATTTTTCCTAATGTAGAAATACAATACGATCAACAATCTAACTTTAAAAACTTGTGATTTGAGAATTATTTCAGGGAAATTTAAATCTATTCATATTCCATTTAACAAAAGTATAAAAGCTAGACCTACAACAAGTTCTGCAAAAGAGGCCTTATTCAACATCTTGGAAAATAAAGACATTATAATAGGCGCTGATGTGTTAGACTTATTTTCTGGAACTGGCAGTATTGCCTATGAATTTATTTCTAGAGGAGCTAAAACAGTCATTTGTGTAGACAAACAAATAAATTCCATCAAATTCATTCGCTCAATAGCAACCAAACACGCTATGAATATCACCACTTTCAAAGCAGATGCGTTAAAATACGTTTTAAAAAGTAGTAAGAAAAGCTTAGATATAATATTTGCAGACCCTCCATATAACCTAGAAAATATTGAAGAAATTCCAGAACATATTTTAAATAGTGGAATTCTTAAAAGAAATGGGTTACTTATTTTTGAACACAGCAGAGACGTTAATTTTCAAGAATCCATTAACTTTATTGAAAAAAGAACGTATAGCAATGTAAACTTTTCTTTTTTTAAAATAACAAGTGAAAAATAAAATTGGAATATTTCCAGGGTCATTTGATCCAATAACATCTGGACACAGGCACATTATTGAGAAAGCCTCTAAACTTGTTGATGTCTTGATAGTTGGAATTGGAGATAACTCTTCCAAAAAAAGCTTCTATTCATTGGAAAAGAGAGAAGATTGGGTTAAAAACACTTTTAAGAATTACGATAATATTTTAGTTAAAAAATACAATGGACTGACAATAAATTTTGCAGAAAAAGAAAATGCAAAATTTATTTTCAGAGGACTAAGGTCTTCTATTGACTACGAATACGAAAAACAAATAGCTGAAACAAATTCAGTATTGAATAAAGAGATTGAAACTATTTTCTTGCTCTCAGATAAAAAATATGGAATGATTTCTTCATCGATTGTCAGAGATATCCTAAAAAATAATGGGGACATTAGAGATTTTGTTCCAAAAGAGGTGAAAATATCTTAGCCATGAATAGGCTTATAACATCACTTTTTTTTATCTTTTTCTGGGCAAAACTAGCTCTATCTACCAGCGTTAGCATCTATGCGCCAGCTTATAAAAATCAATCTATTACTTGGAAAAAAAAGATTGATTATATAACCAATGTAAGCGAGACAATTGCCCATGAAGTTATAGATTCTAATGGTTATGTGAAATTATATTTCGATTTCAACGACAATGAACTTACAGAAATTTCAATTGGGAGATCTCATAGTATGTTATATGTTGATACTTCAAACTACGAATACAATCTTTACTTCCCAAAAGACACTCTTATTGACCAAGCCTCTCTTAAGAAATCAGAAGTTCAAATTGTGTTTTTAAATCTAGAGATAGATAATATCAATAGTTTGATTTTAGATTTTAATAATCAATTAGATTATTTTCTTTACGGTGACACTAGTAAGATTATTAGAATGGCTAAGCACAGTAATAAATTCCAAGACAGTCTTAATAATTTTAAAATATTACTTAGCGATAGATATAAAACCAAAAAAATAAAATACTTACATAACTATATTAGATATGAAATTGCAATTCTAGAACAGTTAGCTCATCAAAATAAAGGGGATTATTTCAAAGCATATCTATATGAGAATTATTTAAAAAGAAATAAAATAAACTATAAAAACGATGCCTATATGCAATTTTTTAATCTTTTTTACAGTGATGTTTTTAAAATTGGAGGAATTGAACTTAACGATCAAATCAAATTTGCCATAAACAACTATAATGAATTGCAAAAACTATTTGAAATAATTCAGTCTTGTAAATATTTTTCATCTCCCCAACTTTCAGAACTCGCAATAATCAAAGGACTTTATGACGCATATAATTCACCAAGTTATGTCGCAGAAAACGTCTTATTATTTTTAAAAAAAATATCCATCGAAAGCAAATGGCAAGAACACAAAACAATGGCAAGTAACTGTATAAAAGAACTTACCAAGTTCAAAATTGGTTCTCCATGCCCTGAACTAATTGTCAAGGACCAAAACAATCAAATAATAAAAATTCATGAACTAAAGGAAAAATATACTTACGTTAATTTTTTTGCGACTTGGAATTATAAAAGCTTGCATGAAATGGAAATTATAAAACAATTTAAAGAAAATTACGGTTTTGTAAACTACATCTCAATTAACCTAGAGAATAATGAAGACGAATACAATAACTTTATAAAATCAAATTTATACTATCAATGGGCTATTTGTTATCCTTTAAACAAGCAAAAAATAGTTGATGATTTTCAATTAGACCATCTTCCATTTCACCTACTAATTGACCCAGATGGAAAGATTTCTCAATTCCCTGCCCTTCCTCCTAGTCCACTTTCAAAAGGTTATAATAGTACAACAATTGACAAAACATTTTTCACAATTGAAAAAAATACTAGAGTAAAAGAATCTTTTAAAATTGGAAAGAAAAACTAAATAAGTAAAGAATTCCAAACTTCCTTTATCGATTTAAAGGACTCGTTAGACTTTAAAGTAGATTCCTTAAAAGAAAGCCATTCAACTTTTTCAATACCTTCCTCAGCTTGTGGAAGAACATTTTCAGAACCAGAATAACTCATTTGGTACCAATGGGTTCTTTTTATAAATTTTATAGAATTTTCAGTGTAGGTGTGAAAGGAAATATAAATTAATTTCTCAATTTTAAGCGAGGAATCTAAGCCACATTCTTCCCTTACTTCTCTTAGAGCAGCTGTTTCAAAATCCTCTAGATATTCTAATTTTCCTTTTGGAAGATCCCAAATCCCATTTCTATAAATCCATAGATGTTTTTTATTCTTTATTACTATTCCACCAGATGCCTCTACAAATTTACAATCAGAATACCAGCTTTGTATACTTTTAAGTGGATTGGTTGTGATAAAATTAAAATGAAACTCATTGATTTTATTAAACTTAGAAACTTCAGAAAGGTGGTATATATTTATATAATTAGCAATACTTTCTTTTGGAGAAAAAATGATCTCACTTTTGCTATCAAAAACTTTATAAATTTGCACGATGAATAGTTCTAAAAATAATGCTGCTAAAGTAGCTGATTTTCTTTTACAAATCAATGCAGTAAAATTGCAACCTTCTAAACCCTTTAAATGGGCTTCCGGATGGAATTCCCCAATTTATTGTGACAATAGAAAAATACTTGCATATCCGAAGATTAGAGAATTTATTAAAAATGAATTTGTTAGCTTAATTAATGAATTTGACACGCCAACTTGCATAGCAGGAGTTGCTACTGGAGGTATTGCTATTGGAGCAATTGTTGCCGAAGAACTAGGACTTCCATTTTGTTATGTTCGTTCTGAATCAAAATCTCATGGTATGAAAAATAATATTGAAGGAGATTTAAAACTAGAGGATAAAGTTTTTGTAATCGAAGATCTAATCTCCTCTGGGAAAAGTAGTATCAAAGCAGTAAAAGATCTAAAAGAATTTGGTGTTGAAATTTGCGGTCTTGGAGCAATTTTCACATATGGTTTTGAAGTTTCTCAAAGTAATTTCTCAGAAGAATCTTGTTCATTTAAAACATTGTCTAACTACTCTGTTTTACTTGAAACTGCTTTAAAAAATAATTATATTTCTAATGAAGAACTTAATACATTAGTTAAATGGAGAAATTCTCCTTCTACCTGGACACCAAATGCTTAAAATAAAAAGTGAAGAGTTTACTTTTAATGCTAAACAAGCAGACTGTATGGATTTTCTTTCAGATTTGAATAATTACAAAAACCTTTTTCCAAAAGATAAAATTAAGAATTGGAAATCTGAAGAAAACTATTGTGAGTTTAATCTTCAAAATGCCTACACTTTAGAAATTTTAAAAGAATCTGTAACAGATAATATTGTTTTTTTAAAAAGCGGCGTTAAATCCCCATTTTCTTTTGAAATCAAAATAGAAGTTAATGAGAAAAGTAACAATTTATGTTATGCTCACATTGAAAGTGAAGCAAATGTGAGTGCAATTCTAAAAACAATTATTGGAAAGCCTTTAAACGAACTATTTAACCATATGGCTTCTAAAATTGAAGAATCTATTTCAAAAGACTAACCTCCTTTATTTCAAAAGACTTTTCATCTCCATTCTCTAGCTCTAAAATCATTTTACCAAAAGAATCTACTTTAATTAATTTTGCTTTAAAATAGATTTTATTTGTTTTATAGTTACTCCACTGGTTATAATTGAAAAGAAAGCTGTGGTATTGACGGTCTATTTCAAAAAAATCAAAATTTCTAAGTCTATTAAATTGAGTATCTAATGAGGAACAAAGAGACTTTAGAATTGAATTTAAATTGTAGACTTTAGAGGTTAGATTTTTAAGACTTATAACATTATTATCTCCAGAAAAAACAACCTGGTTAACATTAAGACCAATTCCAATAATTGAGGAAGATAATTTCTCATTTTTCCATTGATTCTCAATTAAAACACCTGCTAACTTACTACCGTTTATCAATATATCGTTGGGCCATTTAATGGATACTTTAATTCCAATGATTTTTTCAACACATTCTCTAATTGCTAAAGCAACAGCTTTGCTTAAGAAGAAAATATTTTCAGAATTTAAAAATGAAGAATCAAAATAAATACTAATCAATAAGTTCAAACCTTTATCAGATTCCCAAAAAGAAGATCTTTGACCTTTCCCATGTGTCTGAAAGTCTGCCATTATTACAGTTCCAAAACTAATTTTAGTTTCTTTGACTAGTTTGGCAGTATAATTGTTGGTAGAATCAACAGAACTAAGTTTTATGATTTGATTTCCTACCATTTGACTTTTTATTTAAATAAATAAACGACAAACAATTCAACAAATCAAATGAATTAACCATAATTAGTTAGTTTTACATTCTATTTAGCTAGTTTGAATAGTATAACATTTAACAGTATGCAGCTTAAAGAAACAATTGTAGAAGGTCTCAAAGACGGTAAAGCAAAGGATGTGGTGTGTATTGATATGAGAAAAGTTAATGGCTCTATTTGCGATTACTTTATTATAGCACATGGAGACTCTGCAACACACATTGATGGAATAAATAGATCTGTATACAAAAGATGTGTTAAAGATTTAAATGAAAAACCTTGGAAAGAGGAAGGAAAAGGAAATAGCGAATGGATTCTTATGGATTACGTTAATGTAGTAGCCCATATTTTTTACAAGGAAACTAGATCTATTTACAATATTGAAGATCTTTGGGGAGATGCTCCAGTGAAACAATATTTAACATAATTAACTATAGATGTCAGAAAACAAGAATAAAAAAAAAATCAAAGGGAATTTACCAAAGTTTAATTTTTACTGGGTATATGGAATTGTAGCAGTAATTTTGATTTCTATTAACCTTTTTAATCCAGTAAATACTGGCATATTGAAAACTAACTATTCGGAGTTTAAATCTTTTGTTGAAAATAAACAGGTAAGAAAAATTGAGGTTATAAATAAAAAAG
The DNA here is from genome assembly GCA_938084875.1 of uncultured Flavobacteriales bacterium. Classification (GTDB taxonomy): domain Bacteria; phylum Bacteroidota; class Bacteroidia; order Flavobacteriales_D; family Parvicellaceae; genus MED-G20. The sequence continues at coordinate 8,843 of CALKFX010000041.1, forward strand.
AAGCAAGAGTTTATATCTCCCCTGACCAATTAGACCAACCACCACACAAAGACAAAAATATTCCAAAAAATAGTGTTTTTGGTGGTCCAAACAATGGGCCGCATTATGTTTTTAACATTCCAAATAACGAAAGCTTTTCGATATATTTAGAAGAGGCTCAAAAAGAATATGCAAGAAAAAATCAAACCTTAATGTACGATTATGTGGAGGAAGATAATTTTGGGAAAGATATTTTAGGATGGATTATATTCTTTGGAATTATGATTGCTGTTTGGTCTTTTATTATGAGAAGAGTTTCTGGAGGTGGAGGCGGTGCAGGAGGACAAATTTTTAACATTGGAAAGTCAAAAGCTCAAATGTTTGGTCAAGGCAAATCTACCAATGTAACTTTTGATAACGTTGCTGGTCTTGAAGAGGCAAAAGAAGAAGTAAAAGAGATTGTTGATTTTTTAAAAACCCCTAAAAAATATACCGCTTTAGGCGCTAAAATACCCAAAGGTGCACTTTTAGTTGGACCTCCAGGCACAGGAAAAACTCTAATTGCAAAAGCTGTTGCAGGAGAAGCAAAAGTTCCTTTTTTCTCCCTTTCAGGTTCAGATTTTGTAGAAATGTTTGTTGGTGTTGGAGCCTCTAGAGTTAGAGATCTTTTCAAGCAAGCAAAAGAGAAAGCACCATGTATAATCTTTATCGATGAGATTGATGCAATTGGTAGAGCAAGAGGTAAAAATCCAAATATGGGCTCTAATGATGAAAGAGAGAATACTCTTAATCAATTATTAACAGAAATGGATGGTTTTGGAACTAACTCAGGGGTAATTATTTTAGCCGCGACTAATAGAGCAGATGTTTTAGATCGTGCGCTTATGAGAGCTGGAAGGTTTGACAGACAAATTTATGTTGACATGCCTGATCTCAATGAAAGAAAAGAAATATTTGATGTCCACTTAAAACCCCTTAAATTGGAGAAAAAATTAGATATAGACTTTCTTGCTAGACAAACTCCTGGATTCAGTGGTGCAGATATTGCCAATATATGTAACGAAGCTGCTCTTATAGCTGCAAGAAAGAAAAAAACAAGTGTCCAAAAACAAGACTTTTTAGACGCTGTAGATAGAATTATTGGAGGATTAGAAAAAAAGAATAAAATAATAACAAAACAAGAAAAGAAAACAATTGCATATCACGAGTCTGGTCATGCTACAGTAAGTTGGATGTTAGAGCATGCAAATCCACTTGTTAAGGTAACCATAGTGCCAAGAGGAAGAAGTTTAGGAGCAGCTTGGTATTTACCAGAAGAACGCTCTTTGACCACTACAGAACAGATTTTAGATGAAATGTGTGCTGCTTTAGGTGGAAGAGCTGCAGAATCAATAATTTTCAATAAAATCTCTACGGGCGCACTAAGCGATTTAGAAAAAGTAACAAAGCAAGCAATGGCTATGGTTACAATTTATGGTTTAGATGAGAAAATTGGAAATGTTTCCTACTACGATTCACAAAACCAAGGCTATGGCTTTACAAAACCTTATTCTGAGGATACTGCTAAAATAATTGACCAAGAAATAAAGAAGATTATTGACACGCAATACGAAAGAGCTAAAGCCATTCTTAAAAAACACGAAGATAAACTTCATCAATTAGCTAATAAGCTTCTTGAGTCTGAAGTGATTTTTAAAGAAGACTTAGAAACTATTTTTGGTAAAAGACCATTTGAGAAAGAGGTTATCGAAGAAAAGCTTAAAACCACAACAAAAACTCCTAAAAAGACTTCAAAAAAAGTAGTTGAAACAAAAAAAACAAGCTCTAAAAAGTCTGCTTAATTAATTTTGGCATTAAAGTTTCTTACTTTTAATTTTATTACTGTAAAATGAGTGAGTTTTTAAAAAGAGTTTTATCTGGTATTTTATATGTAGTTGTTTTATGGTCAGCAACTAGTTATTCTCAAGTCTCTTTTGGTTTATTATTTATTATTCTAGGCTTAATTTGTCTTTTCGAAATGTGGATGTTAAGAAAAGGAAAATCTAAAATAGTTCCATTCATCTATGTTTTAACACCATTTCTCGTTGTTCAACTATTTGGATTTACTGAACATAATTATCCACTGAAAGAATTTGATTCCTCTCCAGTTCTAATTTTATTTGTACTAACTTGGGTTTTTGATTCCTTTGCATATATAATTGGATCTAAATTTGGTAAAAATAGAATTATGCCCAAAATTTCCCCTAAGAAATCTTGGGAAGGGTTTTTTGGAGGAATGGCATTCACAGTTATATCTGTATATTTTTTAAATGCTTTTTTTGATTCTTTTTCAATGAAATTTTTATTACTATTGGCTTTAATTGTGCCTTTTACAGCTACAGCAGGTGATTTGATAGAATCTCATTACAAAAGAGAAGCTGGGGTCAAAGACTCTGGAAACTTAATCCCAGGGCATGGAGGATTTTTGGATAGAATGGATGCTCTTATGCTCTCAATTCCTGTTTTATATCTATTAACAAATATATTTAAATGAAAATACATAGAGAAGGTTACCCAACGATACTAATAACTTTTATACTTATTGCACTAATAAACTTCTTAAGTTTTTATTACTCCAAGCTTCTAATTATACAACTTCCAATTCTTTTGGTCTCGTTAGTATTTTTTTACTTAATTCTACATTTTTTTAGAAACCCAATCCGAGATGTTGATGTAAATAACAAGCATATTATTGCCCCTAGCGATGGTAAGCTTGTTGTTTTAGAAGAAGTCTTTGAGAATGAGTTTTTAAAAGAGGATTGTACACAACTAAGTATTTTTATGTCACCATTAAACGTTCATAAACAATGGTATCCTGTAAATGGAGAAGTAATTTACAGTAAAAACCACCATGGTAAATACTTAGTAGCTTGGCATCCCAAATCTAGTACTGAAAATGAGCGATCTACTGTAGTAATTCAGACAGAAGAGAATCAAAAAGTTCTATTCAGACAAATTGCTGGTGCTGTAGCAAGAAGAATTTGTAACTACTCTTCGAAAGGTGATAAAGTAAATCAAAATATGGAAGCTGGTTTTATAAAATTTGGCTCTAGAATTGATGTATTTGTTCCTAAAGGAAGTAAAATTAAAGTTTCTCTAAATGATATAATTATTGGGGGTGAAACTATCCTTGCTGAAATTTAACCACCATATATTACAGAGTTAACAATAAATTAATACTTTTGTATCGAAATTAATGTTTTTGTAGCTACTTAAACTGTACTCAACAAAAAATTATTTTGAATGAAAAAATTATTATTATCTCTTGGTTCCATAGCAATTTTTGGGATTGGAGTAACTATAAACAGTCTTAATCTTTTTGAAGCTCCCAAGACAACTGAAAATAATATTTCGAAATTAAATTATAAAAAACTTTCCAATTCTAAGAAAGAAAACATTTCCCAAGAATCAACTTTTGAAAGTTCTTGTTGTCCTGAAATTTTAAATAATTAAAATTATCTAATTACTGGCTTTTTTTCTTAAAAGCAGAGAACATCTGTATCTATCTTCGTGATATAGTTTATAAAGCATATCTATTTTATCAACTACCCAAGAAAAAGATTTTTCTTTACCCCATTTAATTAATCCTTTAGGGTAGTTAACTCCTTTAGTCATAGCTAACTCAATATCTTGTTCACTTGCAATTCCAAGGTATAAAGCGTCCACAGCTTCGTTAATTAACATCACTAAAATTCTTTCAAAAATCTCTACCAATAACTTTTCATCCCTAGAAGGTGAAACTAATTCAACATTACCATCATAGTCATAGTAACCCTTGGAAGATTTTCTTCCATGCCATCCTGCATCTGCATATTGTTTTTGGGTAAAAGATGGTTTGTATCTTGGGTCGTAATAAAATGCCTTAAAAACAGATTCTGTCACTGCATAATTGACATCATTACCAATAAAATCCATTAGCTCAAAAGGTCCCATTTTAAAACCCCCAATATGTTTCATCGCAAAATCTATTGTTGCAAAATCAGCAATCTGCTCTTCATATATTCTTAATGCCTCACTGTAAAAGGGTCTTGCAATTCTATTAACAATAAACCCAGGAGTATCTTTTGCGATTACTGGTTTTTTATTCCAGTTTAAAAGTAATTGATGAATTTCTTTTACTAAATTATTATTAGTCTGTAAAGCTGGTATAATTTCAACTAAAGGCATCACAGGAGCTGGATTAAAAAAGTGGATTCCTATGAATCTAATTGGATTTTTCAAGCAAGATGCTAGGCTAGTAATAGAAATAGAAGAAGTATTGGTTGCTAATACACAATCGTCACTAACTATAGACTCTATTTGAGAAAATATTTCTTTTTTAGCCGCACTATTTTCTACTATTGCCTCAATAATCAAATCTGAATCCTTCATGAATTCTAAGCTTTCTACAATTTTAATATTAGATAAAATAGAATCTTTTTTAATAGAGTTTATTTTTCCTTTTTCTATAAGTCTTAACAATACTTCTTCTAACTTTTTTATAGCTTGTTCACTTACAGATTTATTCTGATCATATAAGAAAACATTACAATCCGAAGTAGAAGCAATTTGAGCTATACCAACGCCCATAGACCCAGCACCTATTATTCCAATATTTTTAAAACTTTTCATAAAAAAACTCTATTTAATAATTAAACTATGCTATTCAAAGTCATCGTAAATCAGGTATTTTTTCCTAATTAATTTAAACTTCTCTAACTCCATTTGGTAAGTTTCTCTAATTTGAACTCCACTTGCTCCACCTTTAACTAGATTCATAATTTTATCTGTACCCGCCAAGAGATTAAAAAAATCGTTTTTATTAAAAAAATCTAAAGACTCATTAGACATCTTAAAACTTTTTACCAACCAATTAAAATTTAATGAATTGACATTTCTTAATGAATCCAAACTTAAAGTCCTTAAATCTTCTCCAAAACAATCAATCTCTTTGTACTTTGGATATTTAGAACCATAAGATGATTTTGGAGTAAATTTAAATAATTTAGAATCAAAATATGGTGCTCCATAAATCTGAAAAGGAAAATCAGTTCCCCTTCCAATACTAACATTAGTTCCCTCAAAAAAACATAGTGAAGGATACAGGTAAACACTTCTCATATTTGGTAAATTAGGCGAAGGGGGAATAGGTAAATTATATTTGATCAAGTGGTTGTAATTCAAGCATGGTATTACTTCTAAAGAACACTTTACAGAATCTTTAAGCCACCTTTCACCATTAATCATTTTAGCATATTCTCCAATAGTCATTCCGTGAACTACAGGAACTTTATGCATTCCAACAAAAGATTTAAAATTTGGATCGAGAATTGGCCCATCTACATAAAAACCATTAGGATTAGGTCTATCAAGTAAAATTAATGGAATGCTATTTTCAGCACAAGCCTCCATAACATAGTGCATACTACTTATATAAGTATAAAATCTAACTCCAACATCTTGCAAATCAAAAAGAATTAGATCTATGTCCTTTAAAACTTCTTTGGAAGGTTTTCTTCTATTTTTACCATACAAGGAATATATGGGCAATCCAGTTTGTAAATCAATTTCATCCCTAACCTTTGCACCTGCATCTGCATTTCCTCTAAATCCATGTTCTGGTGAAAAAACTTTAACAATGTTTACTCCCTCATTTAGAAGTATGTCTACTAAATGATCATTTTTAATCTTAGAAGTTTGATTAGCAACAAATCCAATACGTTTACCTTTCAATTTTTGAAAATAAAGTGAGGTTCTTTCAGCGCCTACAATTATTGAATCTGACTGACAGGATGCGTTTAAAGTATTTAGGAAAAAAAATAATAATAAATACTTAGTTGATATAAAATATTCTTGAAAATGTTGATGTTTGTATATCCTTAGCATTATTAATTACAATTTACGAAAAATTGAACTTTGAATTATATGTAGCCAAAAGAATGCTGAAAAATAAGAAGCATTCTAAAAACTTTTCGAGACCAATTGTCCTTATATCAATTGTAGGAGTTATGCTTGGTGTTTCTGTTATGGTAGTCACTATTAGTATTGCAACAGGTTTTCAAAATAGAATTAAACATAAATTATTAAGTTTTGGGAATCATATTCAAATAGAATCTATGTTTCAAAGTAATAATAATGAAACAAGTCCTATAATTACATTAAACGAATCTTTTACCAATCTATACAATTTAGAAGACATATATAAAATTCAAAAATACGCCTACAAATCTGCTATTATTCAATCTAAAAGAAAAACAAGTGGCTCAATAAACGAATTAGAAGGTGTTATTTTTAAGGGAATGGAAAACTTTCAGGAAAACTCGTTTTTTGATGAATATTTAATAGAAGGTAAATACCCAAATAAGTCCAAAAAAAATAATGATACAATAGTTATTTCCAAGGAAATTTGTAAAAAACTAAACTTAACAATCAACGATAAAATATCTGCTTTTTTTGTTTCTGACGGAAAACCAAAACAAAGAAATTTAACAATTGGTGGGATTTACGAAACTGGACTAAACAAAATCGATTCTAGATTTATTTTTATAAATCTTCAATATCTCCAAAAAATAAATAGATGGGGAATGCAACTTAAGGTTTCATCTTCATTTAGAGAAGATTCTTCAATAATAGAATTTACTGCCAATAACTTTTCAAAAAATGGTAAAATGTTATTTGACTGGGGGATCAATAAAATTGTTGCAAACAATCAATTTGAAATTCCAACCAATGTAGATACCCAAATAAATTTAATTGGCTATGAAGTAGATAATTTTGAGCAAAATAACCTTTTATCAATTGCAGATACATTAATTATTTCTTTCAAATCTAGTAATAAAGAAATAAGGCTTAGTAATAGCTTGGGAAGTGAACAATATTATACTGGCGGTTTAGAAATATATACGAAGGATGAAGAGAAAAAAAATCTTATAAAAAATAAACTAAAACTTGACTTTGGTCCAGAATATAAAATAACAACTATAGAAGAACAACATCAAGAAATTTTCTCGTGGTTAAACTTAATTTATCAGAACGTTTATATCATATTAGGTCTAATGATAGCCGTTGCTGTAATTAATATGTCTTGTGCACTACTTGTATTAATTGTAGAAAAAACAAAAATGATTGGCATTCTTAAAGCTTTGGGAATGAAGAATTTTTCCTTAATTAAAATATTTGTTTCTCATGGTGGTATTTTACTGTTTTATGGATTTTTAGCAGGCAATAGTTTGGCACTAATAATTATTCAATTGCAAAATAAATTTGAATTTCTAAAACTCTCTCAAGAAAATTATTATCTAGATGCAGTACCAATGGACTATCCTATATCGACCATTATTATTTTAAATTTTGGTGCTTTTATTTTTTGTCTAATTACTATGATTTTACCATCCATAATAAGTTCTAAAACTAGCCCAGTTAAAGCAATTAATTCAGAAATTTAGTTATCTAAACTAAGTTATTTAATGCAGTTGCAATTCTATCCATTGCATCTTTGAGTTTTTCCATTGAAGAAGCATAAGAAATTCTTATACAATTGGGAGAACCAAAAGCATTTCCAGTGACAACTGCAACTTTAGCAGTTTCCAAAATATACATTGCAAGTTGATCGGAATTATTTACGGTAAAATTTTCGTAGGACTTATTAAAAAAAGCACTAACATCTGGAAAAACATAAAATGCTCCCTGGGGCTGATTAATATTTATGCCTTTAATTTTATTTAACTCCTCTAATATGAAATCTCTTCTACTTAAAAAAGCATCTCTCATTGAATGAATAACCGATGGATCTGCTGAAACTGCTGCAATTGCAGCACGCTGAGAAATACTGGATGTTCCAGATGTAAATTGACCTTGTATTTTAGTACATGCTTGTGCAATATGTAGGGGAGCTCCAATATATCCTAAACGCCAACCGGTCATTGCAAAAGATTTAGAAACACCATTTATTGTAACCACTTGGTTATACATATCTGGAAAAGCTGCAATAGAAAAATAACTTCCTGTAAAATTTATATGCTCATAAATTTCATCGCTTAAAACTGTAATAGAAGGATAATTTACCAAGACATCTGCTAAAGACCTTAACTCTTCTTTTGAATAAACACTCCCAGATGGATTACAGGGAGAACTGTAAATCATCATTTTTGTTTTATTGGTGATAGCATCTTGAAGTTCTAAAGGTGATATTTTAAAATCATTTTTGATGGAAGTGTCAATAAAAACAGGAACACCCTCTGCCATTTTAATGATCTCAGCATAACTTACCCAATATGGTGCTGGAACAATAACTTCATCTCCAGGATTAATTAAACTTAAAACCACATTGGCTATAGACTGCTTAGCGCCAGTAGAAACAACAATTTGCTCTGAACTGTAATCAATACCATTGTCTCTTTTAAATTTATTTGAAATAGCTTCCCTAAGGTCCTGATAACCATTAACAGGCATATATTTTGAAAAGTTTTTATCAATACCCTCTTTTCCTGAATCTTTAATAAAATCTGGGGTGTTAAAGTCGGGCTCACCTAAACTCAGGCTAATGATATCAATACCTTGAGATTTTAATTCTCTGGCTTTACGTGCCATTGCAATTGTTGCAGACTCTGATAGTCTATTGACTCTGTCGGATATAATTTCCATAAAATGAATTTTAAAATTAAATTACATGATTTGAATTTATATTAAGTTGATTTTAAAAAAAGAAATAAACAGGTTATTCACTATTGTAACAATTCAAGAATTTATCCGTAATAATAAATATGAAAGATGTATTAATATTATCCATACCACTCGCGGGAATCTTAGTTGCCACCTATTTGATGTTGCAACATTTTCAAAATAAAAACGCCTTTGAAAAGGAGAAAGAGATTGATATTCAAAAAACAAAAACATTTTTCCCTCTGCAGATACAAGCCTACGAAAGAGTTATTTTATTTTTGGAAAGAATTGATCCTAACAATATGATTATTAGAACTCATAAAAATGGAATGAATGCAATAACTCTACACAGAGAATTATTAAAAATAGTAAGAGAGGAATATACCCACAATATGTCTCAACAAATTTATATCCATCCCAAGTCTTGGAAAACAGTTTTAAACGCAAAAGATGAAACCATTCAAATTTTAAATGTAGCTGTAAACAATCTATCTGCTGACTCCTCGGGACTAGACTTGAGTGCTAAAATATTTGAATCTATTGCTTCTAAAAAAATTAGTCCAACGGAGAATGCAAGAAATTCAATTGTTAAGGAATTTCAAACAACAATTAAATAAACAAAATTCTATTTTTCAGGAACTGGATTAGCAGAGGCAGGGTTTGTTTCTTGCTTTTCTTCTAAATGTCTATCTGTTACAATATTCATCTCATCAATTAAATGTTTTGCGCCAGCATACTTGTCAATAATAAATAAAGAATATCTTATGTCGACAGAAATTGTTCTTTGAATGTTAGGCTCAAAATAAATATCACCACTCATTGCTTCCCAATTACCATCAAATGCAGTACCTATTAACTCTCCATGAGCATTGATGACTGGACTCCCAGAATTTCCGCCTGTAATATCGTTGTTAGACAGGAAGCCTACAGGTAATTTTCCATCTTCTTTTCTTGCGTAGGGGCCAAAATCCTTAGCGTTATACAAATCCTTAAGTCTTTGTGGGACATAAAATTCGTGGTTTTTATCCTCTGTTACTACTTCTTTTTGCATTACGCCCTCTAAAGTGGTATAAAAATCATAATGAACCGCATCTGCTGGATCGTACGGAAGAACATTACCATAAGTGAATCGCATGGTTGAATTCGCATCGGAGGCCTTATTCATTCCCATTTTTTGTAAACCATCTACAAATAATCTCATTCCTTTTTTATAGTCACTATCAAAATTTGAACTAGGATTAATCACCTTTGATCTATAGACATCTAAAAATTCGTTTTTTAGTTGGTATACCAGATCTTTTTCTATCATTTTTACTGAAAGTTTATCACTAGTAAGCCATGCCTTAAATAAATCGAAAGATTTAAATGGACTTTTGTTGAAATAATTTGAAGCAACTTTTTTAAAGTCTCCTTTGTATTTATCGTTTAAACTTATTAATAATTCTGGCTGAAATTCTTTAGGGACATCATTTGCATAAAGTGAAAGTACTGCTGCCAAAGTATTTTCATCTATTGTTGGGTTATAATCCTTGTAAAATGATTCGGCTGCCTTTAAGAAATCATCTTTTGCATCCTTAACACCCTCTCCAGAATTAAGGGCTTTAAATAATGGTGTTCTTGGACTAAGGTTTCTTAGCATGAATAATATTAGTTCAGAACCTACTACAGCTTCTTGAAAATAAACTTTTGGAATAGTATATTTAGATGAATTTTTAAGTGCGTTTTCAATTAAAGGAAGAGACTCAGAATAGGTTTTATCTAACCCATTACTTTTATACCAAGCACTAAAAGAATTCTCAATTTTTTGCTTTTTATCAAAAACTTTATTTTTCACTAGTTGTTCACTTTGACCAATAAAATATTTCCAATAATTACTAACTCTAGCATACTTGGATGCGTATTGAATCCTAACCTTTTGACTCTTAGACATTTCTTGATCCATAATGTCTAATTTAATTCCTCTTATTTTAACTCTAGCCGGTTGCTCAACATCTACAGCTTGTTTTACCCCCCAAGAAGTTAAAAATCTATCCGTACTTCCTGGATAGCCCATAATCATTGCATAGTCTCCATCTTGTACACCAGCAATTGAAACAGGGAGAGAATGTTTTGGCATAAGGGGTTTATTATCTTGGCTATAAGAAGAAGGATTATTTTCCTTATCACCATATACTCTGAACATGGTAAAATCTCCAGTATGTCTTGGCCACATCCAATTGTCAGTATCTCCACCGAATTTTCCTATCGAACTAGGAGGTGCACCAACTAGTCTAACATCATTAAAAATATTATAAGTAAACATATAATATAGATTTCCATAATAAAAAGACTTGACCTGAACTGCAAAATCATCTTTATTTTTACCCTCAGAAGCAGTAGTCTTTAAAGCACTCATGTTTTTTCTTATGATAGAATTTCTTTCCCCTTCATCCATACCGTCTTCAACACCTTCTAAAACTTGATCAGTGACATCGCTAATATTATTCAAAAACCACACTCCAAAATCTGCAGGAATTTCTTGTTCTTTAGTCATTGCCCAAAAACCATCTGTTAAATAGTCGTTTTCTGTAGAACTATTAGCTTGAATTGTTCCAAAACCACAATGGTGATTAGTCATCATTAGACCTTGATTGGATATAATTTCACCTGTGCAAAACCCGCCACCAAGAGCAACTATAGCATCTTTTAAACTAGAATTATTGGCATTGTATATTTGCTCCGGAGTTAATTTAATCCCACATTCAACCATGTTTTTATAAGTTGCTTCTCCTAATAACATAGGAAGCCACATGCCTTCATCTGCTTTTACAAATAAAAAATTAATGGAAATAAAAAAAGTAAAAATTAGTTTGGTATAAAATTTCATATTTAAAATTTAATTTTGATTAAAATATTTTTTTTAAAAATAATAAAAATAATATAGGAAAGTTATTATTTTTTGATCATAATCATCATGCCATCTCGAACTGGCATTAATACATTTTTAACTCTACTGTCAGAATGTACTTTTTCATTGAAAGTTTTTAATGCCTTAGTTTCTATATCATTTTTAGAAGTTGGTCTTGTTACTTTACCACTCCAGAGTACATTATCAGCAATTATCATACCTCCTTTATTTACTCTTTGTATAACGGAGTCAAAATAATTAGAATAATTTTCTTTGTCTGCATCAATGAAAACAAGATCCCAGTTAAAATTTAAATCAGGAATTATCTCCAATGCATTTCCTATCATCAATTTAATTAGGTTTTTATAAGATGATTTGTTAAAATATTTCTGGGCAAATGGTGCTAATTCTTTGTTAATATCTATTGTATACAATACCCCGTCATTTTGTAATCCTTCAGCCATACAAAGTGCACTATAACCAGTATAAGTCCCAATTTCGAGAATGGTTTTTGGTTGAATTGATTGAGACAACATGCTTAATATTCTACCCTGCAAATGACCTGAAAGCATTCTAGGCTGAAGAATATTTAAATGGGTTTGTCTATTTAGTTCGTTTAATAAAGTGGATTCTAATTCACTGTGTTCTAGAGCATACTGCTCTATTTCTGGGGCCAAAAAATCCATTTAACTCAATAGCTCTTTGGTGATTTTGGAAATCATGCTCCCATCGGCTTTGCCTTTTAATAAGCCCATTGCCTTACCCATTACTCTGCCAATATCTGACATGGAGGATGCTGCTAGGGAATCAATAATATTTTTTAACTCTTTGGTTAATTCTTCTTCAGATAATTGTATAGGCAAATAAATTTCTAAAACGTTTGCCTGTTCAATCTCCTCTGTCGCCAAATCCTCTCTTTTCTGATTTATATAAATTTGGTATGCATCTATTCTTTGCTTATATAGCTTTGATATAATTTGCTGAGCCTGTTCATCTGAAATATTTCCAGAAAAACCTTCTTTTGTTTTTTCTAATAAAAAAGCAGATTTCACAGCTCTTAGTGCAGCTAATTTAACCTTATCTTTAGCCAACATTGCCGCCTTTAAATCAACTGGGATTTGATTCTCTATTTTCCCCATATTAATCGACGTTGTCGTGTAAGAAACTGTTGTTATCACTTAACCCGGTTTCTTTTTCTCCGCTATCGTTGATATTTTCCCACAAGGTATACCTTGAGCTAGAGGAGTCATCAGAATATTTCACATCCTTTAAATCTACATTTCTTCTTTTATAAGCAGGCTCACTCTCCATTTCATTTAGACCCAAAGGAGATCTTAATTTATCTGTAGCCTTTCTTATTCTTTCTAAACGTTCGTCAGAAATAACCTTAGATTCTATTTGCTTTACTTTGTCTACTATCTTCTCTTCTTCATTTTCAGTCATTGAATCAGTGTCTAAAACCTGGGTGTTTTCTGATTGCTTTAAGTCTGTATCTAAGTTGGGTGTTTGATCATCTTCTAATAAGAATCTTACCTTACCGTCATTATGTTGCGTGTTTTGTTCATAAAGATTAGAGTTATCAGAATCTTCAGGAATATTAGGTATTTCGTTTTCACGACTAATTTCATCATCTTCAAGAACAAATCTTTTCATAGTACTTTCTGAAGAGATTGGTTCTGTGGTCTCTTCTAAACTTTCCTCAACAGTATTTGATATTGGGGCAGTTAACTGTTCAGATTCATTGCTAAATGTTTCTAGTGAATCGTCTTCTAAATTCATAATATTTTTCTTTGGTGCTTTCATTGAAAGACCAGTATGAGGAGTTGTATTGAAACCTGTTGCAATAATTGTAACACATAATTTATCGCCAAGAGATTCATCATATCCATGGCCCCAAATAACATCAGCTGTACTTCCTGCCTCTTCTTGAATGTAGTCAGTTATATCAGAAATTTCATCCATCAGAACCGCTTGTGTCCCATAAGTAATATTGAGTAAAACATATTTAGCACCATCTATATTATTGTCATTTAGAAGTGGAGAGTTCAATGCATTTTCAACACATTTTATTGCTCTGTTTTCTCCTTCTGCTTCTGCTGAACCCATAATAGCAACTCCACTATCTTTCATAACGGTATTAACATCGTTAAAATCAACATTAATTTGTCCCGTTACAGAAATTACTTCTGCAATTCCTTTGGCAGCTATTGCCAAAACATCATCGGCATTTTCAAATGCATTTACCAGTGTTAAATTTCCAAACATTTCTCTTAGTTTGTCATTGTTAATCACCAATAAAGTATCTACAGATTCTCTCATTTTCTCAATACCCTCTTCGGCCTGTGTTCTTCGCTTTCTCCCTTCAAAAGTAAATGGAACAGTTATAATACCAACGGTTAATATTCCCATGTCTTTAGCTGCTTGAGCAATCACTGGGGCAGCACCAGTTCCAGTTCCTCCACCCATTCCAGCAGTTACAAAAATCATCTTTGTATTTTTTGCAAGAATTTCATTGACATCCTCCAGATTTTCGATAGCTGCATTTTTACCAACGTCCGGGATGGAACCAGCTCCTCTTCCTTCTGTTAAGCTTTGTCCTAAAGGAATTTTAGTAGGTACAGGACTTGTGTCTAATGCTTGATGGTCTGTATTGCAAACTACAAAGTCTACACCTTTTATTCCTTGGCGATACATATGGTTTACAGCATTACTTCCGCCACCACCAACACCAATTACTTTAATAATGGAGGATTGTTCTTTAGGTAAATCAAATTTCATCATGATTTTATTTTTTATTGTTAATCTACTTTTTCGTCAAAAAATGTTTTAATCTTTTCAAAAAAGCTTCCCTTATTTTTTTGGGAGTGCATTCTTGTATTTATCTTTTCGTTTCTTGACTTTAATAATTCAAATTTTTCAAATCCTTTGGCTACTAACCCAACACCTGTCGCAAATAAAGGGGAGGTAACGTTAATATTCGTGTTGGAACTTAAATGCTCGTTTGGATAACCAACCCTAGAGTCCATACCTGTAGTGAATTCTATCAATTGGTTCATATGCTTAAGTTGAGATCCTCCTCCAGTTACAACAATACCACCAATTAGTTTTTTCTCAAATCCAGAATTTTTAATTTCATAATAAATATGTTCTAAAATTTCTGACATTCTAGCATTGATAATATTTGCTAAATTCATGACTGATATCTCTTTAGGTTCTCTACCTCTTAAACCTGGGATACAAACTACTTCATTTTCTTGATTGGTTTGAGTGACTGCAGCTCCAAACTTGGTTTTTAAAAGTTCTGCTTGCCTATGCATAATTGTACAACCTTCTTTAATATCTTCAGTAATAACATTTCCCCCAAAAGGAATTACTGCAGTATGTCTAATAATCCCATCATGGAAGATGGCAATATCTGTAGTTCCTCCTCCTATATCCACCAATGCAACACCCGCTTCTTTTTCTTCATTACTAATCACTGCCGAAGAGGATGCAAGTGGTTCAAGAACTAATTCTGCCACATCTAGACCAGCTTTGCTAACACACTTAAATATATTTTTAGCAGCAGCCATTTGGCCAGTTATTATATGGAAATTTGCCTCTAACTGAACACCCGACATACCAATAGGATCTTTTATTCCAGGCTGTCTATCGACAATATATTCCTGAGGTAGAACATGAATAATTTCCTCACCTGGCATCATCACTAATTTATACATGTCTTCAATTAATTCATCGACATCTTTTTGAGAAATTTCTTCTTCTATAGAATCTCTAGTAATCATTCCCCTGTGCTGAAGACTTTTAATATGTTGACCAGCAATACCAACATTTACCACTTTTATTTCAATTCCAGATTTAGATTCAGCTTCGTCGACAGCAGCTCTAATTGATTGAACAGTTTTTTCAATATTAGAAACTACCCCTCTTGTGACTCCTAAGCTGGGCGCCTTACCAATACCCAAAATTTCAATTTTCCCATGATCAGTTTTTCTCCCAACCAAGCAAGCAATTTTAGTGGTTCCAATATCTAGTCCTACAATAATTTCTGGTGCATCCATTTTAGTTTCTTTTTGAGCAGATTATTTGATTTTCATATAATACATTAAGTGTATCGTACTTATTTAAGTCTTTTGGCTGTGGGCCATTTTTATAAAAAAGTTTAATTTTTTTAAATTTCTTTTCCATATTCTCTATTGATCCAAACAAAATTCTTTGGTTACCTATTCTTGGAATAAATTCAAAGTAGCCATTATTGTTGATGTAGATTTGAACAATTTGAGATTTTAAGAACGAGTCATTGTTAATTAATTTACTCATTTTATATATTTTTTGGAAATCTGAGGACTCATGAAGGCTATCTAATACGTTGAGATCTAACCTTTCTGGAATATTTATTTTACCAGAAAAAATAGGGACTCTGGAAACATAAGTGCTACAAAGTGGCATAAGAAATCCATTTTCATCCATATAAAAATTCTTTTCATAGACAGGGCTTACAAACCTAGCAATTGGCGTTCTTTTTTTAATATTGACTGCAAGATTTCCATTGTTATTAAAATAAACTTCCGCACTATTAATTGCAGAATGATTTAAAAGTTTTGTTTCAATATGAGAAAAATCAATTTCGTGCTTTAAGGTTACATTTTCTACAATTCCCATTAATGACAACATAGAATTTATTTCTGATTTTGTAATAAATTCATGACGATTGTCCTCAATAAAATTAATTTGCACTTTCTTAAGTTTTATATCTTGGTAAAAACTGGAAACAAAACCAGATAACACAATCCATCCTGATAGAATAGAAATCCAAAAAAATATTTTACCTATTTTCTTAAGCATTCAAAGCAATTTTTTTTATTTGTTTTGGCCATTGATCGATATCACCAGCACCTATAGTAAGTAAAACCATATCTAAGTCTCGATTTAAAAAACTGAAAAGTTCACTTACTGAATTAATTATTCTCTTATTATTATTTTTAATTTTTTGAATTAAAACAGAAGAATCTACACCCACAATTGGAGCTTCTCTAGCAGGATAAATAGGCAACAAAAAAATTTGATCAAATTCTGATAAACTTTCTGCAAAATAATCCATGAAATCTCTAGTTCTAGAAAACAAATGAGGTTGAAACACCCCAACAACAAATTTTTGGGGATAAAAAGACTTTACAGCACCTAAAAGAGAATCAATCTCTTTAGGGTGGTGTGCATAATCATCGATATAAATAAGTTTTGGAAGGCTTAGCTGAACATCAAATCTTCTTTTGACTCCTGCGTAGCTTTGGAGTCCTTTTTTTATACTCTCAACAGTAATTCCATTAATTAAACATGCTAAAATAGAACCTGCAGCATTTAATAAATTATAACTTCCAGGCATTTTAAATACGAAGTTCTCGTAGATTTGATTTTTAAAGACAATATCAAACAAATACAATCCTTTTTTTATTTGAATATTTATAATCTGCAAATCATTGTCTTTTTTAAAACCATAGGATAAATTTTTCTCAAAGAAATGACTGATATTTTCTTCTACAATTAACTTTTTATTATCGCTTAATATATTAGTGAAATCCTTAAATGCTTCTACCAAAGAATCTTTATTTTCATAAACATCCAAATGATCTGCATCCATTGAAGTTAATACAATTGTATTTGGAAAAAGGTTCATAAATGAACGGTCGTATTCATCCGCCTCAACTACTGAAAAATTTCCTTCTCCTATTGAAAAATTAGCCTTGTAGTTTGAAGTAATTCCACCTATGAAACAGAGTCCATCTTTATTATCTGATGTTAAAATATGAGCAATAATAGAACTAGTAGTGGTTTTGCCATGGGTTCCTGCAACTGCAATTGTATCTTGTGATTTTGTAATTTCACCAAGTATTTGTGATCTTTTTAATAAAGGAACTTTGGATTTTTTAAAATATTCGAAATAAATATTTTTTGGATTTATTGCAGGGGTGAAAATTGCCAATTGGATATTTTGAACATCTTCTAAAAAATCTTTTTTTTCGTCATAAGAGATTTCTACACCAATATTTTCTAACTCTTTAGTTAACTCCGTTTTATTTCTATCATAGCCACTTACCTTAGCCCCCTGACTTACAAAATAATGAGCCAAAGCGCTCATGCCTATCCCACCAATTCCAATAAAATATATCGATTTAAAATTATCTAAATTCATTAAGAAATAAGTTTAAATATTTCCTTGACAATATCATCACTAGCATTAGGCTTTCCCATTTTTTTTGCATTTTTTGAAATGGTATTTAATTGATTTTCTTGCTTTAGTAAATCCAAGGCAGTTCTTAAAAGAGAATCTGTTTGTCTATCCTTAACAAGAATAGCAGCAGATTTATTAACTAAAGACATTGCATTTTTAGTCTGATGGTCTTCTGAAACATTGGGGGATGGAACCAAAATACTTGGCTTACCTGCCAAAGTAAGTTCACTAATAGACAATGCCCCAGCTCTAGAGATAACTAAATCCGCAAGAGAATAAGCTAAATCCATTCTTTTAATAAATGCTAAAGCTTTAACATTAGGAATGTTAATTTGATTTAATTGATTTTCAATAGACTCAAAATATCTTTTTCCAACTTGCCAAAGTAATTTAATTGGTTGGTCTTTGATTATATGAATAGAATTTAATATTCCTTCATTGATAGATTTTGCTCCTAAACTTCCTCCTAATACTAAAATCACTTTTTCATTCTTAGAAACTTTAAAATAAGTTTTAGCCTCGGACAACTTAGTATCTAAATTTTCAATGTCTTTTCTCACGGGATTGCCAGTTAAAACTAATTTAGTTGGTTCAAAAAATTGGTTCATATTTTCATATGCTACACAAATTTTTTTGGTTTTTTTACTCAGCCACTTATTGGTTAATCCAGCATAAGAATTTTGCTCTTGAATTAATGTTGGGATTTTTAATCTGTGTGCCATTCTTAGGGTTGGACCACTTGCATAGCCACCAACACCAACCACAATATTTGGTTGAAAATCCTTAATTATTTTTCTTGCATGATTGAAACTTTTTAAAAGTAGAAAGGGAAACTTCAGGTTTTTAATAATTGCATTTATAGACATAGATCTTTGGATGCCCACTACATTTAAGCCAATAATTTCAAACCCCTCTTCAGGAACTTTTTCCATTTCCATTCTGCCTTTAGCACCAACAAATAATATTTCCGAGTCTTTATTTATTTCCAATATTTTCTTTGCAATTGCTATAGCTGGGTAAATATGCCCACCTGTTCCACCACCACTAATAATTACTTTACAGCTAGACATTTTCAGAATCTTTATATACTGTTGTACTAACATTTAAAATTATTCCCAAAGAAATACAGGTAAATAATATAGACGTTCCACCCATACTAATTAAAGGCAATGGTTGACCGGTAACAGGGAATAAATTTACACCAACTCCCATATTTATAAAGGATTGGAAGATGAGCATAAAACTTAATCCAAATACAATAAGAGAAGCAAATTTACTATCTACTTTATTCATGATTCTAATCGCCCTGAAAAATAAAATCATATATAAAATAACCAATCCTATTCCACCTATTATTGAGCCAAATTCTTCAATAGAAGAAGCATAAATAAAATCTGATTGAGCAGAATATAAATCATTTTTAACATGTCCTTTCCCAGGACCTTTTCCAAATAAAAATCCATTTGCAACTGCTCGTTTTGCCATTTCTGCTTGGTAATTTTCTTGTTTCTCACCACTACCAAAGCTCATTATTCTTTTTTCCCATGTATCCACTCTAGGTAAAAAACCAGGAACTGCCATATTGACAAGAATTAAAAAAGCAAAACCTAGAAAAGCAGTTCCTACAATAGATCCTAAATGCTTTATTCTAGCTCCACCTATATACATCATTGTAAAACAAACTGTAAATAACATAGCTGCAGTAGAAAAATCTGCGGGAAGAATTAAGCCACAAATTAGAGCTACAGGCCATAAAATAGGTATTAAACCTTTTTTAAAATCCTTAATTACGTCCTTCTTATTGGTAAGCATACGCGAGACGTAGATGATTAAAACTAGTTTAGCAAAATCTGAAGGTTGAAATCCCATTATCCATCTAGAAGCATTTCCTTTACTAACCCCAAATAAGAGTGTAACAAACAATAAAACAATAGAAACAAAAATTCCTATCTGAGATAATCGTGAAAAATACTTATATGGAAAAAACTGCAAATAAATAATCAAAATAATTCCGATTATTATAATTAAAGTATGCTTGATAACATAAGGAGCAACATTTCCACCTGAAATTCTGAATGCTAAATTAGAACTTGAGCTATAAGCCATTACAATTGAGTATAATGAAAGCAATATTATAATTGTCCAAATTACTTTATCACCCTTTAAGTATTTCTCAATTAGCTGTTGCATTAATCTATACTGTGAATTAAATTTTTAAAATAATCACCTCTTAACTGATAGTTTTTATGAGTAATATAACTTGAGCAAGCTGGAGAGAAAAGAACACTTATATTTTTAGTAGGATTATTTAAAGCCATATTTACCGAATCCCTAATGGTTGACAGTTGAGAGTACTTAACTTTAGAGCCAAAGAGATATTTTATTTTGGTTTCATGTTTTCCATAATAGATTATCTCTGTTACTTTTGACAAAACTAAATCCTCTAATACCTCCAAATCTCTTGGAGATTGGTTTTCACCTACTATCCAAATAATTGGTCCATCTATTTTAGACAAAGAATATGCTGTAGGTCCAGTGTCTGTAGATTTGGAATCATTGATCCAAATTTTTTCATGCTTGTTTGAAAAAAAATCAAGCCTGTGATCAATTGACGATAAAGAATTCAAAGATTCTTTTCTTTTATTAAGGAGCTGTTTTCTTATAGATTTTTGCTTAAGTATATTCATTTACAAAAATTATAACGTTCTTACAGCATTTTTAAATTGATGCCCTCTATCTTCGTAATTCTCAAATAAATCGAAACTAGAACAAGCAGGAGATAGCAATACATTAAATCCTTTTTTGGCAATTCTATAACTAATTTGTACTGCTTGATCCGCTGACTCAGCTTCATAAAAAGAATCCACTATGGAACCAAAAGCCTCTTTAATCTTAGAATTATCTTTTCCTAAGCAAACAATACCTAAAACTTTTTGTTTTACAAGTCCCTCTAATATGGAATAATCATTTCCTTTATCTACCCCACCAACAATCCAAATAGTTGGTTGCTGCATACTTTCTAAAGCATACCATGTTGAATTGACATTTGTCGCCTTTGAATCATTTATAAAATTAATTCCATGGATTTTGGCAACATCCTCTAATCTATGTTCTACATTTTGAAAATCCGCTAAACTATCTCGGATAATTTCTTTTCTAATATCTAAAACTCTTGCTGCTACTCCCGCAGCCATAGAATTAAATAAATTGTGCTTGCCTTGTTGGGCCAATTGATGAATGGACATAATTGTTTGTTTTTTATTGTTTATACTGATTTTTATTTGTTCTTTTTCTAACCAAGATCCTTTGAGCAACTTCTCATTAATGGAAACTGGAGCTAATTCGTAAGAGATTTCGTCTTTAGACATAATCCATTCTGATATTACTTTATCGTCATGGTTATATATTAGACAATCACTTTTGGACATGTTTTGACAAATCCTAAATTTACTTTTTGAATATTTTGTGAAATCATGTTCGTATCTATCCAAATGATCTGGTGTAATATTTAGAATTATTGAAATGTCAGATTTGAAATTGTACATTCTATCTAATTGAAAGCTACTTAGTTCAATTACATAATAGTCAATGCTTTCAAGAGCTACTGACATGGCATAACTTTGGCCTATATTCCCAACTGCTTTTACATTGTATCCTGCATTCTCTAAAAGGTAGGTAACCATTAGAGTGGTTGTGGTCTTTCCGTTAGTTCCAGTAACACATATTTTTTTTGCATTACAGAAATAGCTTGCGAACTCAATTTCACTGATAATGGGTTTGGAACTTTTTAGAAAATACTTTACTAATTGGTGGTCATTGTCGATTCCAGGGCTAACAACTAAAATATCTTGAATAGTAGATATAAATGGCATATAATCCCCTTGATAAAATTTAACTCCATGTTCTCTTAAAGTATTGGTAGATTCCTTAGATATTTTTGAATCGTCACAGACAACTACATTTAAGTTATTTTTCTTAGCCAATACCGCTGCACCAACACCACTTTTTCCAGCACCTAAAACCACAATATTTTGAAAGTTTTTTATCATCTAAGTTTTAGAGTTACAATGGAAAAAACTGCCAGTAGAATACCTAGTATCCAAAATCTAGATACTATTTTTGCCTCGTGAATTCCTTTCTTTTGGAAATGATGATGAATTGGAGACATTAAGAAGATTCTTCTACCTTCCCCAAATTTTCTTTTGGTGTATTTGAAATAAGAAACTTGGAGGACAACACTTAAATTTTCTATAAGAAAAACCCCGCAGAAAACTGGAATTAATAATTCCTTTCTAATTGCTATAGCAAAAACAGCAATTATACCTCCCAAAGCCAAACTACCTGTATCGCCCATGAAAACTTTTGCAGGAAATGAATTGTACCATAAAAATCCAATACATGCTCCAACAAATGAGCTTATAAAAATCACAAGCTCAGATGAGTTTGGGATGTATAGAATATTCAAATAATCGGAAAAAACTAAATTTCCTGAGAGATATGCAAAGATTGCTAATGTTATTCCAATAATTGCACTAGTTCCTGTAGCAAGGCCATCTAGGCCATCTGTTAAATTAGCGCCATTGGATACTGAAATAACAATAATTACAATAATAGGAATAAACACTAGCCACGAATATTTGGACAACTCTGGACTTATCCAGCTAATTAGCCATGAATAATCGAACTCATTATTTTTAACAAATGGAATTGTAGTTTTAAGTGATTTTGTCTCTTCCCAGAAATAACTTTTTGATTCTTGAGAACTCTCTTGCTGATTGGCAAGAATTTCCGTGTTGTAATAAGTTTTAGATTTAATTGTAACAGATTCACTCCAATACATAGAAGCTCCTACAATTATTCCAACTCCAATTTGTCCAATTACTTTAAACTTTCCAGCTAATCCTTTTTTATTTTTTTTAAATACTTTAATGTAATCGTCTAGAAAACCAATCAATCCTAACCAGACAGTTGCAACAAGCATTAATTGAATGTAAATGTTATCTAACTTGGCGAAAAGTATGGTTGGTACTATGATACCAGCTAAAATGATAACCCCACCCATTGTAGGTGTTCCTGCCTTCACCATTTGACCTTCTAAACCCAAATCTCTAATAGACTCCCCAACTTGTTTTTTCTGTAAGAATTTAATTAGCCTTCCTCCAAAAACAAGTGTAATAACAAGTGAAGTAATTACTGCCATCCCGGCTCTAAATGAGATAAATTCGAATAATCCTGAACCAGGAAAGTCAAAATTTTGATTTATATAATTAAAAAAATGATAAAGCATTATTGTTGTATTTGTTTGAAAATTTCTATGGTAGTTTCTAAATCATCAAAATGTAATTTCTCATCTCCAATGATTTGATACTTCTCATGCCCTTTGCCGGCAATTAAAATCACATCTCCACTTTCTGCTAATTCACAAGCAACTTTAATTGCTTGTCTTCTTTCTTGAACAGTTAATACTTTAGAAGATTTAGACTTTGGAATTCCTGAAATAATTTCCTTAATAATTTCGCTTGGCTTTTCACTTCTAGGATTATCGGAAGTTACTATCACCCTATCGCTATAGACGGATGAAATTTCACCCATTAATGGTCGTTTTCCCTTGTCTCTGTCTCCTCCACAACCAAATACAGTAAATATCTTTTCTTTATCGCTTTTTAGACTAACTAATGTTTTTAAAACATTTTCAAGAGCATCTGGTGTATGGGCATAGTCAATTACTGCTGTGACATTTCTTGGTGAAACGATGTACTCAAATCTGCCATCTGGTGCTTTTAGATTACTTATAATTGTTAAAACAGTAAGAGCTTCTTCACCAAGAGATTTAGCTACTGCAAAAACAACCAAAAGATTGTAAGCATTAAATTCTCCTATCAATCTAGAGGTCATTTCAAATCCGTCAATTTCTACTGAAAGTCCACTTATGTTATTTTCAACAATTTTCCCTTTAAAATCAAAATCACCCTTTAGTCCATAAGAAAATGGCTTTGCATTTATGTCTCTAACCATTTCTTCACCATAAGGGTCGTCAAAGTTTACAATTGCTAAAGCATCGTTTTTAAGAGAGTCAAATAACTTTTTCTTAGCACCTATATAGTCATTTAACGTAGGGTGATAGTCCATGTGATCTCTTGAAATATTGGTATAAACTCCAATATCAAAAGATAATCCAGAGACTCTATTTTGGTCTAAAGCATGAGAACTTACTTCCATAAAAACATGGGAACAACCATCTTTAACCATTTGACTCAACAATTCATTGATCCTAATTGCGTTTGGTGTTGTGTGAGTTGAGGGAATTGTTTTGTGAAGAATTTTAATGTGTACAGTTGAAATAAGCCCAGTTTTGTATCCCATTAGCCTATACAAATCATATAATAATGTTGCGCATGTAGTCTTACCGTTGGTACCTGTTATTCCAACTAGTTTTAATTTTTCGGAGGGATTATCGAAAAAATTTGAGGCTATAATTCCTAAAGACTTTGAACTATCTAAAACTTTGATATAAGTAATCTCGTCACTTAAAATTTCAGGTAGACTTTCACAAATTATAGCAGATGCACCGTTATTCTGAGCTTGAGAAATAAAATCATGCCCATCTTGAGAGACTCCTTTTACAGCTATAAACAAAGAAAGATTTTTAATTTCTCTTGAGTCAAATGCTATATTTTCTACAGCAATATTAGTATTGCCTTTTATCTCGATGATTCTAATTCCATATATAATATCCCTTAGTAATTTCATCCCAATTGTAAAATGATCTTTTGACCTTTATTAATTCTTAAACCAGCTTTAATAGATTGTTCTCTTACTATTCCAGACCCAACTGGCTGGACAAACAATCCATACTTTTCCAACATATAGGTAGCATCTATCAATCCCATACCAACTACGTTCGGAACCAATCCTTTTTGCGTCTTTTTATGGATTATTTTAATGGCATCTTTTCCAGTCCTTGTAGATACCCAATCGGTAGATTCATTTGTTAAATCTTCAACTGGTATTCTCATGTTTTCAGAAGCAATTAAAAAAGACATCTTGTCACCACTTCTTGAATAAGGGTATCGGTTTAGAGTATCTTTTAAAACAATATTTTCATTTTGAAATTCTTGAGCGTAGACCTTATCCGCAATCTCCTTAAATACAGTACCAGAAACAACAGACCCAAAAATATTTTTAGTTGGACCTTGAACAACTACAATGCAGCTATAAACCGGGTCTTTAGATGGAAAATACCCACAAAAAGAAGCCTGGTATTTATTTCCATATCCCTTAGAACCTTGAGCAATTTTTGATGTACCTGTTTTTCCTGCAATTGAAAAACCCCTAGCTTTTATATTTTTTGCGGTACCTCTTTCAACAACTCCTTCAAGCATTACCTTTAAATCCCTAAGTGTAGATTTAGAACAAATAGATGCGTTTAAAATTCTAGGCTTATATTCTTTTTGAATCTCGCTTCCCTTTTTAATATATTTCACAAATTGAGGCTGAAGTAAAGTTCCTTCATTTGCTACTGCATTATACAAAGCTAATGTCTGTAGAGGAGTCATTTTCAACTCATAGCCAATAGACATCCAAGGAAGAGTTATTCCAGTAAAAGTTGGATCTGACGATTCTTTTATTAGTGGTACTCCTTCCCCAAGTATTGACAAACCAAGTTTTTGATGAATTCCTATTTCTTTTAATCCATCAATAAATTCCTGAGGCTCTGTTTTATAATTATCATATATAATTTGGCTTATAACATTAGATGATTTTTCAAATGCATCCTTAACCGTATTTCTTCCATAAATTTTACCACCGTCGGTAAGGTAATTATCATAGAATTCATATCTACCTGTCATATCTACTGAGTCGGTTATTTCAACCTTCCCCTGTTCTAAAGCAACTAAAAGTGAAGCAAGTTTAAATGTTGAACCTGGCTCAGAAGCTAAGCCTACTGCGTGGTTTTGGGCTTCAAAATAAGTTTCAGTCTTAGGGTCAAATGAAAGGTTAGCGATGGCTTTAATAAATCCTGTTTTAACCTCCATCAAAACAGCGCATCCCTTCTGTGCCTTTTGTTCTCTTAATTGTTTCAACAATGCAGATTCTGCCACATCCTGAATATTTACATCAATGGAAGTATAAACATCGCTTCCAGGGACAGGTTCAATGGATAATTCGTCATCCACTGGTTTCCATTCATTTCCCCTTATTTTCTCCATCAGCATCTGACCATTCTGACCTTTCAAATACTCATTAAATGCACCTTCAATACCAACTAAAATTGATTTTTTTCCATCATTTTCTACCACGTATCCTACCGTTCTATTAGCAAGCATTCCATAGGGTTTTACTCTTTGGTTTGATTTTAAAATAATACACCCTCCCCTATATTTTCCTAAATTAAAAATGGGAAACTTTCTTAGCCGTTCTATTTGATCATTTCTTAAACCTCTTGCAATAAAAAAGTATCGGTTACTGTCAAGCCTTTGGTGCTCTAATTCAGACTTCCACTCATTAGATGTTTTTCTTGCTAAAAGCACACTTAAGGAATCTGACAGATCTGATATGTTATCAATAAAATCCTGCTCACGGATGGTAACCAAGTCAACAAAAACCTTATACCTTGGAACAGAAAGGGCAAGAGAAGTCTTTTGCTCATTTGAAGCATAAATATTTCCTCTTGGAGCTAATACCTTTTTAGAAATAAAAATTTGTTTATTAGCGTCCGATTTTAACTGTTCACCTTTGAAAATTTGCAGATAAAATATTTGAAAAACTATACCTAAACCCATAAAAAGGACAAGAAAATAAACTGAATAAAGTCTTATTAAAGATTCTCTATTTTTCATTTGTCAGAACTCTTATTGTGAATAATTAAAGGTGGATCTACTGACTCATATAAACCCCATTTCTCAGTTTCTTTTACTACCTTGCTTTGAAGACTTTCCTTATCGTATAACTCCAAGGCAGATTGCAACTCTGAGTATAACTTTTCCCCAGTCTTACTTTTTTTAGAAATCTCTAAGACTACACCATCTACATGGTATCCATAAGCAACATAGAGAACCATTAGAAATGTTACATAAACCAAAAAAGGAGTATTGTTAATCACCATTCCTTTTTTGAAAAGATCTCCAGAAAATATTTCTTTAAAAACTGTCATTATCTTTTTTTTGCAATTCTTAATTTTGCACTTCTAGCTCTTGGATTTAATTTTATTTCAGCGTCTCCGGGAACAATTGGTTTTTTATTCACCAAATCAAACGGCTTAGAAATATTTCCAAAAAAATCTTTTTCTAAATCCCCTTTACAATTTCCTGTTTTGAAGAAGTTTTTAACCAGTCTGTCTTCCAAGGAATGGTAAGTAATGATTGAAACGATTCCTTCATTTTTTAGAACTTTTGGTAACTGGTTTAAAAACTCGACTAAGGCATTTAATTCCTGATTAACTTCAATCCTTATGGACTGAAAAACTCTTGCTAAAAATTGATTTTTAACTTTTTGAGGCACTAAAAACTCAATACATGAAACTAAATCTTGAGTGGTAGTTAATTTGTTTTTAGCTCTTGCCTCTATGATATTTGATGTAAGCCTTTTAGACTCTACAGCTTTAAAGTCGCCGAACTGAGAGAAAATATTTTCAAGCTGGCCTTCATCATAAGTATTTAGTAGATCATATGCATCAAGTACTGCATCTTTATTCATTCTCATATCTAATCTTTCATCAAATCGAAAAGAGAAACCTCTCTCTGGATTATCAAACTGAAATGAAGAGACCCCTAAATCTGCTAAGATGCCAACCGGAAAACCATGACCAAAAGCTTCTAAAACATTTTGAATATTTCTAAAGTTTTGTCTAACCAATGAAAATCTGTCATCTGTTATATGATTTACAGAGGCATCAGAATCTTGGTCAAAAGCCAAGAGCTTTCCATTCTCAATTTGATCAAGAATTGCCCTAGAATGACCTCCTCCACCAAAAGTAACATCAACATAAAAACCAGAAAGGTCAGAAACTAAAGCCTGAGTAGCTTCATTTAAAAGAACTGGTATATGATATTGATCAACTTTCATCCGCCGACTCCCCCATAACTTCGTGAGCCAATTGATCAAAACCATCCCAGTCATCTTTCATCATGGATTCATAGGTATTTTTGTCCCATAATTCCCACAAATCAACATTTGCAACAATAACTAGTTCTTTTTTAATCCCAGCCCAACCAAGTAAACCCTTAGGAAGTAGCAGTCTACCATTACTATCAACAGTAATTTTAGTAGCACCTTTTTGAAACATACGAGCAAATTTCCTATCCTTAGATTTAAACCTATTGAGCTTTCTCAATTTGCTCATAACCACCGACCACTCCGAAGAGGTGTACATAGAAAGGCAGTCATCAACTCCTCTTGAAATAACAAACTGTTCTTGATCAACAGGAGATAATTGTTTTCTAACGTCAGAAGGAATTAACATCCTTCCTTTAACATCTAGCTTACAATAGTATTCTCCAATAAATCCTGACAATTGACTCAAATTTTAAATGTAAATCTAATAATAATTTACCCACTTTTTCCCACTTATATAACTTTGTGGATAACTTTTTACGATTAATTACAAAATATGTTTCAATATAATTGAATTTTAATCTGTACTAAGCTTTTAAATAAAGGTGGTAAAATGTGGGGATTATTTTTTTTTAATGTTATTCTATCAACAATTTGCTACCTTTAAAATGGAATAATATCTGATGGATGACTGTTCAAAAAAATGTTGACATAGGTAAAGTAATTGAGGAAAAAAGTCCTAGATTTTTTAAACTTATACCAAAGTTTTTGTTAAGAAAAATCAAATCCTTACTCCACGAGAGTGAAATAAACAATATTCTAGAAAATTTATCTGGAAAAGAAAAACTTGATTTTATCAGCGGTGGCTTAAAGGAACTTCAAGTAATGTCGAGTAATTATGGGCTTGAGGAAATTCCAAGAAAAAAAGGGGTTGTAGTAGTAGCCAATCACCCACTTGGAGGTCTAGATGGACTAGCACTTATTAATGAAATAGGAAAATACAGGAAAGACATTAAGTTTTTAGTAAATGATATTCTTTCTGAAATTGAACCTTTTAAGCCTTACTTTATCCCTATTAATAAGCATGGTTTGAACTCAAGAGAAAACATTTTAAGACTTGAAGAGTTATTTGCATCTGACAAATGCATTGTGATTTTTCCATCTGGATTAGTTTCGAGAAAAAAAAGTGGAATTGTAAAAGACCCAGAGTGGAGAAAAACGTTTGTAACAAAAGCCAAAAAACATAACAAACCAATTTATCCAGTTTATATTAGTGGTCAAAACTCAAATAGGTTTTATAAAATTGCTAAATGGAGAAGCTTATTTAGCATAAAAATAAATCTTGAAATGTTTTTTCTTGTAGATGAAATGTTCAAACAAAAAGGAAATACTATTGAAATAACAATGGGAAAGCTAATAAAGCCGAAATTTCTTGATAATAAAAAAAATGACTCAGAATGGGCCCAAGCAATTAAAAATTATGTTTATAAAATACCTAATAATATTAATCTTGAATTTATAGAATCAATAAAAAAATGAAAAAAATTATTAATCCTATATCAACTTCTATTCTTGAAAAAGAAATAAACAAAGACACTTTTGTAAGAAAAACCAATTATTGTAATCATGACATATACATAGTAGATTACCACAACCATCCAAATACGACTATGGAAATCGGCAGACTTAGAGAAATTAGTTTTAGAAATGCTGGTGGAGGGACAGGAAAATCATATGATTTAGATGAATTTGATATTAGAGAAGAAGCTTATTACAAACAACTTATAGTTTGGGACCCTGAAGAAAAAAAGATCATAGGAGGATACAGATTTATGCTAGGAAATGATGTTATTAATTCTTCAAAGTACAATAATACAGCTACCAATAATTTATTTGATTTCAGCAGTGATTTCTACTCCAAAACATTAGGATTAACAATTGAATTAGGCAGATCATTTGTTCAACCAGAATACCAGCCAAGTTCAGGAAATAGAAAAGCTATATTTTCTCTTGATAACTTATGGGACGGACTAGGTGCTTTGGTAGTAGACCACCCAGAAATAAAATATTTTTTTGGAAAAGTAACCATGTATTTAGATTTTAACAAAAAAGGAAGAGATTTAATACTAGGTTTTATGAACCACTTTTTCAAAGACAAAGATCGATGGATTTCCGCAAAAAACCCCTTAGAATTACACCACGATATAAGCTTTTTTATTGAACAAATAAAAGAATTAGACTATAAGGAATCCTATAAGATATTGACAAAAAAGCTCAAAGAATTAAATTGCTCTTTACCCCCTTTAATTGCTGCATATATGAATCTTTCATCTTCTATGAAAACATTTGGAACAGTAATGAATTCAAAATTTGGAGATGTAGAAGAAACTGGAATTCTTATATCTATTGATGACATTTACCCAGAAAAGAAAGACAGACACGTAAACACCTATAAAAAATTAAAATAACAATTATGGAAATTAATAAATCTGATTTCCTGTGTAGTAATTCTGACTGGAAAAAATGTCCAAAACCAAATCTCCCAGAATATGCATTTATTGGAAGATCCAATGTTGGAAAATCCTCGTTAATAAATGCACTTACTAATAGCAAAAAACTAGCAAAAACATCCGGAAAGCCAGGAAAAACACAATTAATCAACCATTTCTTGATAAATAATAACTTCTATCTGGCTGATTTACCTGGGTTTGGATATGCTAAAATTTCAAAAAAAATAAGAGAAGAATTTCAAAGCTTTACACTCAAATATTTAGAAAACAGAGAAAACTTAGTTTGCCTATTTATGTTAATTGATCTTAGAGTACCTCCTCAAAAAATTGATCTTGAATTTATGGAGTATTGTGCATTAAAAAAAATACCGTTTGTAATATGTTTTACCAAAGCAGATAAACTTAAGAAAGTTGAGATTGAAGAAAACACAAATATTTATAAAAAATTCTTATTAAAAGAATGGGAATCCTTTCCAGTAAACTTTACAACTTCTTCAACCAAAAAAATAGGACTTGAGGATATTAAGGAATTTATTAACGAACACAATATTCTATTTAAATCCTGAAGAAGAAAAAAAAAATATTAATTGCTCCCCTAGACTGGGGTTTAGGTCATATATCTAGAACCATTCCGATTATAAAAATTCTGCAAGAAAGAGGGCACGAGGTAATTACATGTGGAAATAAAATATCCTATAATATTTATAAAGAAGAATTTTCAAAAATTAAACATATTGAAATTCAAGGCTACAAGCCTTATTACAGTAAAAAAAGAAGCCAAAAGTGGGCGTTAATAAAACAAATTCCAAAATTTATTAAAACTATACATAATGAAAGAAAGATAGCTGAGAAAATAAGTCTTGAGCAAAATGTGGACATAATTATTTCAGATAATAGATTTGGGTTTAGAAGCAGTAAAACATTAAACATATATATAACTCACCAACTTAAAATTAATGGCCCCTTACTTTTAATGAAGATTGTTAACCTAATAAATAGACTATTAATTCAAAAGTTTGACCACTGTTGGGTTCCTGACTATAATAACTCTTCACTGTCAGGAAAACTATCTCAATCTAGTCTGGAGAAAACCTTTATTGGACCACTAAGTAGGTTTAAAACAAGTGTGAGTAAAACTAAAAAGTATAAATACAAATATTTAGCAATTATCTCTGGACCGGAACCACAAAGAAGTATATTCGAAGATGAAATTCAAATTTGTTTCCTTAAGACTAACAAACATTGCGCGATAATAAATGGTCTAATAAACACAAAAGAAATATCTTCTGGGAAGATTTCTTTTTACCCACATTTAGAAACAACTGCTTTTAAAGAATTAATAACCAAATCTGAGCTGGTTATATGTAGGTCTGGATATAGCAGTATAATGGATCTTTATATTATGCAAAAAAAAGTTCTTTTCATACCAACACCAGGTCAAACAGAACAAGAATATTTAGCCAAACACCATCAAAAAACTCATTCAATTTACTATCAAAAGCAAGGAAGAATAGACCTTGAAAAAGCAAGTTTTAATTTTATACAACCAAAATCTGAATTGAAAAAAAATCTACTTCAAGCAGCTTTTAAAAAGGTAATTTTATAAAAATTTCATCTAGCTAAATTCACAAATCTGTAGTCAGAGTCATTTTCTTGCCAAGCAACAGCGACAACATATAAATTGCTGTAATTCCACGCCCCGGTTGAGTCCAAGGGAATATCATAAAATGAAGTTAAATTATTACCGTTAAAATCAAAATTTAATGATGATCCAAAAACATCTATATTATCGGATGCTTCTTTTCTCAATACATTATTGTGAATAAAATTTTGATTATAATTACCGCCTATGTTTTGTTCTTTCACAACACCATCTTCTAAAATATAAACAGATAAATAATAATTATCATTAGAGGTTTCACTAGATAATTTAGATTGTACTTTAATATTCATTTCATTTCCATTTATCGAATATTCTAAATCCATATTTATTTCTGAAAATAAATTTAAATCATCTTCAATAGCACTTGCTAACTGACTGAAATTATTTGGATTATTTGATGGACTAATTACACTATTTAGTCCTGAATAAAAATAAGGACAGCCTAACAACCCATTAACAGTATCTAGATAGGACTGAGTTAATGAACTTATATTTGAAGTGAGCTCGTCATTTTTGTGTAAGCTAATAATTTGAACACCGGGATAATTAGAAGAAATATCATCAACAAAAGATTTCCCTATATCTCCACAATATTGACACCATATTCCAGTTGAATAGTAAATAAGAGTTTTTCTATCGTTTTCAGGATAGGTACAACTTCCGTCATCTTTTTTAGCCTCAACATCATAAGCTAAGCTAATAGGATCTGTACAACCCTTTTTTCTACAGGAAGATATTGTAGTTAAAAAAACAAAAAGAATGAAAACTGAACTCCTCAAGTTAATGTGCATCACATATTTTTTATATGAGTTATCTTGCTAGATTAATAAAATCATAAGTAGAACCATTTTGTTGCCAAATTACAGCTACAACATAAAGGTTTCCATGATTCCAAATAGGATCAGGAACTAAAGCCGCTGTAACTTCTGTTAGGTTCTTTCCATCTTCAAATGTAATTGGCATCCCAAAGGTCGATCCATTAGCTTCGGTACGAAGAGTATGATTATGAACATAATCAACTACTTCTCCAACACCACTTACCTGTTGAGGAGCAACTTGGCCATCTTCCATAATATATAAAGCTAAATAACAGTTATCCCCAGAAAATTGATTTTCTAACTGTGATTGAACTCTAATTAACATATTTCCGTCTAAAATTGAATGTTCTACTGCCATTGAGGCCTGATTGATAGTAGAAAGATCAGCAGATATTAAATCGGATACATTTCCATAACCAGAATTACCCATGGGATCTAATCCTAAATAAAATGAGGGAACTCCAGTTGGATTTAAAATCGACATTAAATTATAGCCTATGTCAACTCCGAAATCAGAATCATCATGCACTGAAATAACTTCAGCATTGCCAGAAAAATCATTATAAATATTATTTACATATTCTGCACCCCAATCACCACAAGGAGGGCACCAAGTGGCTGTCACTTTAAGAACTAAAGATTTTTTAACATTTTCAGGATAAGTACAGCTTCCATCATCTTTAGATGCTTCAACATCGTAGGCTAAACTCATAGGGTCAGTACAACCTTTTTTACTACAACTTGAAAAAACTGATATTAAAATAAAAAACAGTGAAAAAGTTTTATAAATATTTCTCATAATATTAAAATTTAAATTTTTGTTAAGGTAAAGAAAAAATTTGAACCTTTACCTTCAATACTACTTACCTGAACAGTGTGACCATGGGCTTCAATTATATGTTTAACAATTGAAAGTCCCAAACCTGTACCTCCTTCATTTCTTGCTCTACTTTTGTCTACTCTGTAAAAGCGTTCAAAAAGACGACTAATATGTTTTTCGTCAATTCCTGGACCATTGTCCTCAATTTCAATCAATAAATTTCTTTCAACATCTGTAAACCTAACTACTACTTCTGTACCAGGGTCTGAGTACTTAATTGCATTGATTATTAAATTTTGCATTACTTGACCGATTTTATCCTTGTCACAATTTACTAAAATTTCGTTCGAATAATTCTCTGCAAATCTAAGAGTTATCTTGTTTTCTTTAGCCTTTAACTCCAAACTTTCAAAAATATCTTGACATATTTCTACAATATTATTGTTCTGAATTTCCATATTGATTCTATCAGATTCAAATCTCGATATCATATCTAAATCAATAATTATTTTATTCATTCTTTCTGCACCCTTTAAAGCTCTTTGTAAAAATCTTTTGTTGATAGATGAATCTTCTAACCCACCCTCCAAAAGAGTTAAAATATATCCTTGAATACTAAATATTGGAGTCTTTAACTCGTGTGCAAGGTTACCAATGAATTCCCTTCGAAACTTTTCTTCAGACTTAA
The DNA here is from genome assembly GCA_938084875.1 of uncultured Flavobacteriales bacterium. GTDB lineage: Bacteria > Bacteroidota > Bacteroidia > Flavobacteriales_D > Parvicellaceae > MED-G20. The sequence continues at coordinate 43,169 of CALKFX010000041.1, forward strand.
GTTTTACCAATTCTGAACTATTACTTTTTGCAATTTTTAAAATCTCAACCTCACTTTTAGATAATATATCTTCATTCATATTCCATTTAAAATCAGTACTTGAAATTTTATAGTTTTGAACCAATTTAAATAGCAATCTGATTTTTCTATTTATAAAAATCTCTAACAAAAGGAATGTTACAGTAGCTATTAGAATAAAAAAAAATAAAAATAAAAACAAACAATCATAAACAGTCAAATTCACGTCATAATAGTAGAAATTGCAAATAGATACAGCAAGAACTAACAATACAGAAGCTATGAATGAACAAAAGATGGTAAATTTGAATGGTGTATTAATTTTCATTGATCATAAAATTCTATATCAAAGATAGTATCTTAGGGCTTTAAATTAAAATGGGAAATATAAATATTCTTGTTATATGCACTGGAAACAGTTGCAGGAGCCAAATAGCTGAAGGCTATTTAAAATATTTCAGCAAACAATTAAACATGAATACCAATGTTTATAGTGCAGGAATAAGAGCAGAAGGAATAAATAAAAAAGCCATAGAAATAATGGCCAAAGATGGAATTGACATTTCTAACCACACTTCAAACGCCTTAGAAGAATACAAAAACACAGAAATTTCTCACGTGATTACAGTTTGTGACCATGCCAACGAAAGTTGTCCAGTATATTTAAAGAAAGTTAATCTCACACATCAAAATTTCTCAGATCCATCGAAAGTCATAGGAAATGAATTTGAAATACAAGATGCATTTGAAAAATGTAGAGAGGAAATAAAGTCATTCATCTTTAGCTATTTAAAGAAAGTTTGAAAAATTAATTATTTTGATTCTGTAGTATACAATGATTTTTGGCAAATAATTACCACAAATAAAAAAAATTAAACATCATAGAATATCTTCTTTAAGTGTACAAATAAATTAAAGGAAAACTTTTCTTTCATTTAGTTCTTTAAAAAACGCTTAAAAATAGACCGAACAAAAGGTTTAGGAGATACTGATGTAATAATCTTCAGATCTTCTATAAAGTTGGATTCCTCAGCCAAAAACTTTAAGATAGTTTTGACATTTACTTTTTTAAAAATAGAAGCAAACAATGAAGACCCATTTTCGTTGTCATTAGCAAGTACGTCTAAAAAAAACAAATCGTAAATCCAATATTTAGTTCTTTTAGCAAACCCTGATAAATCATCTTCTTTTTTAAGAAAAGAAACCAAGTCTTGAGTCTTTTTAGAAGTATTATAAAAGGTATACCCTGTGCTTGCCTTAGTCCATCCTCCTGCAGTTCCAATATTAAGTATGCTATTTGAGTTTAATTCTTGAAATTTGAAAGAAGTCATAGGGATAACCCCATTTTCTTTCTCTAAAATCTCAAATTCAGTAACCTTTTTTTCTTTTAAGTAATCCTTTATTGCAACTTCGTATTCAGAACGTTCTAATAAGTCTTTTGAAAATAAAGTGTACTCAAACAGCGCTATATTTTTATCGATTGGTAAAACATACATAAAACGGGTGTTGCCATTCTGAGGGATATTGAAGTCCATAAAGGTGGCAACCGAATCATCAAAACAGTTTATTTTTGTTTTCACAAACCAGCCCATAAAATGCTGTTGTAATACAGGATATTTTTGTTGTTTTTCATAAACTGTTTTATCTGGAATGCTGTTTAGAAGTTTCAACCCAAAATAAGTTGATTTATTTGTAACAACTTTTACTTTATTATCTGCTTCTGAATATGTTTTGACACTGTCTTCAACAAAAGTAATATTGGGCTTTAGATCTATACTTCTCCAAAGTTTTTGATAAAACTTTTCACTTCTTATCATCTTATAACTAAATGGTGAAATATTAAGTGTTTCAGTGAAATCTTTACTTCCAAAAAACACCTTAGGCCACTTTTTAGATAACAATTCATCCCACTCTCCAACTCCTTGTTCCCAATAACACCAAGTTTTATCGTTTCCTTTATCTTTTTTTTGATCAATAATTAAAATGGATTTATCATCAAAATAACTATCTAGAGACATGCGATAAGCAAGCAATAAACCTGATGCTCCAGCTCCTAGGATGATGTAAGACGAAGGAGTCATCTATAATAAAAAGAAAATTGAAAGAAAATAATAACAAATGCCAAAAACGAACAAAAATGTATTGTTTGGTACAAATATTTTTGCATAAAGCTATTTAAATTGTCTGAAATATTTAAAAGGAACCAATAGCATTCCAAAACATACCCCGCCTTCTTTAGACAGTTTTTTATGATGGGCTTTGTGCCCTCTTCTTATACCCAACAAATATCTATTTTTAGTTTTCTTAAGAACTTTTACTCTTTGATGAATAAATAAATCGTGAACAAAAAAATAGGCCATTCCATAGAAAGTAATTCCCATACCAATCCAAAAGGGAATAAATTCTAATCCTATTTCAATACCATACATAATTAAAATTGATCCTGGTAATGCAAAAATCAAAAAGAAGAAATCATTTTTTTCAAAAAAGCCTTTATTGTCTCTAGTATGGTGGTCTCTATGAAAATACCATAATAGACCATGCATAATATAACGATGCGTAAACCAGGCAATAAATTCCATGGCAAAAAAAGTAACAATAAAAACAGAAAAATTTATTAAATCCAATTGAATTGATTTTGGAACATAGATTTAAAGGTAATAAGGATTTTTTTAGTATTTGGAACTCTTATTCTTTCTTCCATTAATCTATCAGAAGAAACCTTTTTTATCTTTTTAAATAAAGAAAAATAATATCTGTAAGCTACATAAACTCCTAACCTTGAGGAGGATGGCAGTTTAATAATACCTTCAAGTGCACATTCGAAATCATCTTGAATGTCTTCTTCAATTTTGAGTTTTTCATCAGGTGTAAATTTCTCCAAATCTACTCCTGGAAAATAAGTTCTACCCAACTCTTGATAATCTGCTTTGACATCTCTTAGAAAATTGATTTTCTGAAAAGCAGCTCCCAACTTACGTGCAGGTTCTTCAAGATTTAAATATAAATCGTTATCACCATTTACAAAAACTTTCAAACACATTAAACCAACAACTTCTGCAGAACCTACAATGTATTCTTTATATCCATCACTTGAATATTGAATATCATTCAAATCTTGCTCCATACTTAGAAGAAACTTATCAATTAATTCTCTATCAATGGAGAATTTATTAACCACCATTTGAAAAGCATGAAGAATAGGATTAACACTTATTTTCCTATCTAGAGATTTATATGTTTCTTCTTTAAACTCTTGTAACATCTTAGATTTAGGATAGTCATGAAAAGTATCGACAATTTCATCTGCTAATCGAACAAAACCATAAATGGAAAAAATAGCATCGTGAATATTCTTGTCTAATAATTTAATTCCCATAGAAAAACTAGTACTGTAAAGTTGAGTTACATTTTTGCTAGCATCTACGGATATTTTATGATACAAATCTATCATTATGACTTATTTAAATATTTATCAATTTCTATAGCTGCAATTTGGCCTGAGATAATACTAGGTGGGACACCAGGTCCTGGAACAGTTAGTTGTCCAGTGTAATAAAGATTTTTTATTTTTTTATTTCTCATTCTTGGCTTAAGAATAGCAGTTTGCCTTAAAGTATTAGCTAATCCGTATGCATTTCCCTTAAAAGAATTATAATCTTTTTCAAAATCATTAACACAATAGGATTTTTTAAATATTATATTTTTTTCAATATCATTTCCCGTTAGGTCTTTCAGTCTTTTTAATACAATATCAAAATACTTTTCTCTCATTTCATTAGTGTCTTCCAATCCTGGGGCTAGAGGAATTAAAAACATTAAATTTTCGTTTCCTGTAGGAGCTAAGGATGGGTCAGTAATCGATGGACAAGATAAATAAAAAAGTGGATTTTTAGGCCATTTTGGATTATCATAAATTTCTTTAGCATGTTGATCAAAGTCTGCATCAAAAAACAAGTTGTGATGTTGTAAATTATTTAACCTCTTATCTACCCCAACGTAGAAAAGTAAACTTGATGGAGACATTTCTCTCTTTTCCCAATATTCAGTACTATAATTTCTAAAAGGTTTTTCAAGTAATTTTTGTTCAACGTGGTGGTAATCTGCAGATGCAATAACTCCGTCAAAAAATAATTTTTCTCCATTAACAACAATGTTTTCTATATTACCATTGACAATGTTGAGCCTATCTACGTTAGAATCACAATTAATTATTACTCCTTTTTCCTTAGCTAATTTGGAAAGTCCTATAATAATTTCATGAAAACCACCCATAGGATAATATGTTCCTTGGGAAAAGGCTGAGTAATTCATTAGAGAATAAAGTGCAGGTGTATTTTGCGGAGTAGCTCCCAAAAAGAGAACAGGGAATTCCATTAATCTTGTTAGTCTGCTATCTGAGAAGTATTTTTTAACATAAGATCTGAAATTAGAAAATACATCTAGATAAAGAACCCCAATCAGAACTTTTAAATTAATAAATTCAAATATTGAATGGGAGGGCTTGTATACCAAACTGTCCATTCCAATTTTATATTTTATTGCTGCTTTTTTTAAAAACTTCTTGAGTCTAGAGCCACTGCCCTTTTCAATGTTTTCAAATAAATCAACAAGTTCTTCAAAAGATGCAGGAACATCGATAGAATAATCTTTTCCATAGACAACTGAAAAACCAGGATCTAACTTTAATAAATTATAATAGTCCCCCACTTTTTTACCATGTCTTGCAAAAAACTTATCGAAAACATCTGGCATCCAATACCAACTCGGGCCCATATCAAAGGTAAATCCATTAGTTTCAAACTTTCTTGCTCGACCACCGGGAGTACTATTTTTTTCAAAAATAGTTACTTGATAGCCAAGTGAAGCAAGTTCGATTGCAGAAGTTAGGCCTGCAAATCCAGAACCGATTACAGCAATTTTTTTCAATTAAGAGAAGAGTTGCTAAAGAATCTATCAAATTCATCTAGCTTATAGAAAACTTTTCCGTGAGTATTGACAAGTCTTAACAAATCAGGATTTCCAGCAAAAAATAGTTTAGTGTTAGAATGATTGTGAAGGTCGTCACAAAACTTTTGCAAAAGAGTAACTTTCTGACCAACAATGAATGTAGTAAATAAAATATCAGGTTTTATTTTTTCAATACATTGTAAAATACTTTCAAATGAAATAGTTTTTCCAACATTTACAATATCAAAACCATTTTCCTTAAGAATCATATGAGAATAAAGCAATGCAAAATCGTGATCTTCCCACGGAGGTAAAAATAAATATGCTTTTTTATTTTTTCTCACTGGATTATCCACTGCCTCTATAGCATGATAAAACTTTTGCTTAATAAGATTCGACAAAAAATGTTCCTGAGCAGGAAATAATTCTCCTGATGACCATAAAGCACCGATTCTTCTAAGAGTTGGTATAAAAACATTCTCATAAACAAAAGATAAGTTGTAATCCTTTCTAAGAGATTCATAAGTTCTATTAAAAAGAGGTTCATCAAATTGAAGTGAGCAAATTACAAAATTATTGATTTGCGCTTCGAAAGATGCAGAATTTGAAGTCAACGAAATTACCTTGCTAGATAATTCTTCCAAAGACAAAGAAGCAATTTTACTGATTTTTAATCCATTATTAATCAGAAAAGATATATTCAATATTTTTTTTAGTTGGTCGTCGTTATAAGCTCTGATGTTTGTGTCAGATCTTTCAGGACTTACTATGTTATATCGTTTTTCCCATATTCGAATAGTATGAGATTTGATACCTGATAATTTTTCTAAATCTGCAATTGAATAAGTCTGCATTTGTTTAATTTTTGGCTAAATTACTTAAACATTATTAATTAAACAAGAGGTTTGAAGAT
>CALKFX010000042.1 GCA_938084875.1 uncultured Flavobacteriales bacterium
TTATAAGGCACATGATTTTAAATGAATAAGAAAGAAAAAATATACATAGCAGGACACAAAGGAATGGTTGGTTCAGCTGTATGGAGAGCTTTAGAAAAAAGAGGATATACTAACCTGGTTGGAGTTTCGAGTAAAAAACTGAATTTAAGAAACCAGCAAGCAGTCTTGGATTTTTATAAAGAAGAAAAACCATCTGTAGTGATTGATGCTGCGGCTAAAGTTGGTGGTATTTTAGCAAATAATGATTATCCCTATGATTTTTTGATGCAAAATATGCAGATTCAAAATAATCTGATAGATGGCGCATTAAATTCAGGAATAGAAAAGTTCATATTTTTAGGGAGCTCTTGTATTTATCCAAAATTTGCTCCTCAACCATTAAAAGAAGAATATTTATTAACAGATTCTCTAGAGTCAACAAACGAGTGGTATGCAATTGCAAAAATTTCAGGAGTAAAAGCCTGTCAAGCTATCCGAAATCAGTATGGGAAAGACTTTGTTAGCTTAATGCCAACAAATTTATATGGGTATTTTGATAATTTTGATTTACAATCATCACATGTTTTACCTGCGATGCTTCGTAAATTTCATGAAGCAAAAATAAATGGAAATACTCCAGTGAAATTATGGGGGAGTGGTACTCCAATGAGAGAGTTTTTATTTGTTGATGACATGGCTGAAGCAGTTGTATTTGCATTAGAAAACAAGTTACCTGAATATTTATATAATATAGGGTCAGGAAAAGACATCAGCATAAAACAGTTAGCTGAAACAATACAAAATGTAGTTGGTCATAAAGGTGATATCATTTGGGATAATTCAAAACCAGACGGTACTCCAAGAAAACTACTAGATGTAAGTAAAATGAAAGCGTTGGGATGGCACTATTCAACAAACTTAAAAGAAGGTGTTGAGAAAACCTATCAATGGTTTCAAGAAAATATAAAAGATTTAAAAAAAATTAAATTAGAACCTAATACAAAATGAAAGTAGCATTTATAACAGGAGTAACAGGGCAAGACGGTGCTTATTTAAGTGAGTTTCTATTAAAAAAAGGCTATCAAGTTCATGGAATGAAGAGAAGGTCTTCTTTATTTAATACAGATCGAATAGATCACTTATATCAAGATCCTCATGTAGATAATCGTAATTTCTTTTTGCATTATGGAGATATGACGGATTCTACCAATATTACTCGCTTGATTAAGGAAATTCAACCAGATGAAATTTACAATTTAGCAGCAATGAGCCATGTTGCTGTTTCTTTTGAAACACCAGAATACACTGGAAATGCAGATGGTTTAGGTGCCTTGCGAATTTTAGATGCTGTACGTTTATTAGGGTTGGAAAATAAGACAAGAATTTATCAAGCTTCTACCTCAGAATTGTATGGAAAAGTTCAAGAAGTACCCCAATCTGAGACCACTCCTTTTTATCCTCGCTCCCCTTATGGTGTTGCTAAAATATATGGGTATTGGATTACAGTAAATTATAGAGAAGCTTACGGAATGTATGCTTGTAATGGTATTTTATTTAATCATGAATCTCCTTTAAGAGGAGAAACATTTGTTACCAGAAAAATAACCAGAGCTACTTCTAGAATTGCTCTTGGATTACAAGATAAATTTTATTTAGGGAATTTAGATGCACAAAGAGACTGGGGGCATGCTAAAGATTATATAAGAATGATGTGGATGATTTTACAGGCAGAAGAAGCAGAAGATTGGGTGATTGCAACAGGTAAAACAACATCAGTTCGTGATTTTGTGAAAATGAGTTTTGCTGAAGTAGGAATAGAATTAGACTTTATTGGTGAGGGAGTTGATGAGAAAGCATTAGTAAAATCATGTAAAAACCCTGAGTATCAAATACAATTGGGTACAGAAGTCTTATCAGTAGATCCAAAATACTTTAGACCAACCGAAGTAGATTTATTGATTGGAGACCCTACCAAAGCAAACACCAAATTAGGATGGGTTCCTGAATATGACTTAGCATTTCTTGTGAAAGATATGATGCAGAGTGATATTAAGATAATGAAAAAAGATCAGTATTTAAAAGATGGTGGATATGAAACTTTGAACTTTTTTGAATGAAAAAAGTAATCGTAATTCCTGCCAGACTAGATTCTTCTAGATTACCCAAAAAAGTTTTGTTAGACTTAAAAGGGAAGACAGTAATACAAAGAGTCTATGAGCAATGTCTAAAAGTTTCCAATATAGATGCTGTCTATATTGCTACAGATAGTTTAGAAATAAAAGATATTTGTGACACTTTTACAAGTAATGTTATGCTTACAGAAAGCACCCATCAATCTGGAACAGATAGAATAGGTGAGGCGGTAGCCTTCATTGATTGCGATATTGTTATCAATGTTCAAGGAGATGAGCCATTTATAGAACCAAGCCTAATAGAGGAATTGGTAAACTCATTTGAAAATTCAGAAATTTCTATGGCGAGTGCTATGAGTAGAATTAATGATGTCAAAGATTTACAAAATAGTAATGTGGTAAAAGTAACGGTTGATGATCA